>SLFX01000152.1 GCA_007124045.1 Candidatus Delongbacteria bacterium
CAGCGGCTATAAAAAACTGGGGCTTGATTTTCGCTCAGTTAAACATTATGTTTCCTGAGAGGATGGCAGGTTATGTCAAATGAAGGAAAATGCCATTTACACAAAATTTCTGACACCCTCAGATATGGACGATAAGCAAGAAAGTTTGCGAATAGCAAAGCTTTTATTGCCTTCTCAGTTTGCAAGAGGCATAGTCATGTCAATGGTTCTATATCCGATTCTTCCGTTTATGAGAGATCTTTCTTTCGGAATGCAGTTTATATTTATGGCTTCACTGATGTTTGTTTATGCTGATTTTGCAAGTGCAATTCCGTTCTCTAATACTATCGAAGGTATTGTCTATCTGAAGAAAGAGTTTGTTGAAAAAAAAGTATTTTGGACCATACAGCTTGAAGCTATAATGTACAGCATTGTGTTTGGATTGTTATCAGCATGGCTCCTGTTTTAGAATATTCCGCATGAAATGACATCTCACACCTGTATTTATGCATTTCGTCGGACTTTGGTTTGAAAGGCTCCTTGTTTTTAGTAAATTACCGGTGTAATTGAAATAACTGATAAAAAAAGGAGCAAAAAATGAAGAACTATAAAGAAATCAATATCAAAGCTGAAGACCAGAAACAGATCGGAAAAATTGACATCAGATTCAAATTCAGAAATCAGATCAACAAAAGCAGAAGGTCATTCGGTTTCTAAACGCGGAGAAAACCACTTCTCATAACTCACTCCTCCTCAACGAAAAAGTCCCGGAAAAACCGGGGCTTTTTTTATTTATTGTCTTGACCATAAAAAGATTATTTGATATATTGTCATCTGTACAGACATCAATTTGAAATAAGGGAGATAAGGATGGAAAAACAGGACGATATATGCTCAAAACACTGCATTCATAACGATGTGGTTGAAAAGGTATCGGGTTCACTGCCGGACGATATGACGCTCAATAAGCTGACCAATTTTTTTAAGATATTCGGAGATCAAAGCAGGCTCAAGCTCATCAACGCTCTTCTTCTGTCGGAAATGTGCGTGTGTGACCTCGCTGCCATCTCAGGTCTTGATCAGTCTTCAGTATCGCATCAGTTACGCATATTGCGCCAGGCCAATGTGGCGAAGTACCGTAAATCGGGAAAAATTGCCTACTATTCACTCTCTGACGATCATGTTCGCGAAATTCTGGAAAAGGGGCTGGTACATGTTAACGAATAGTGATAATAAATTAAAAAAGTATATTCTCGAAAATCTTGATTGTGCTCATTGTGCCTCTTATATCGAGTCTGCAGTTAAGGCTCTTCCGTATGTTGAGTCGGTCTCAATTGATTTTCCCACCCAGTCCATGTTGATATCCACTACCGATATTGATGGAGTGATAAAAAGTATCTTAGCTATAGAACCGGGCGTTGTTGTAAAAGCTCATTCTCCAAAAATGCGTTCAGTGTCAAACCAGCCGTCAGAATACGCTTTCCGTTTTGAGATGATACTTCTGGGCATTTCGCTTTTTCTGATACTTATGGCATTTACCGGCAGGTTCGTCAGCGATATTTTTTCAGAAAAAGTAAGTCTCGGTCTGTTCATCGCGGCGTATCTTATAGTCGGATGGAATGTTCTTTACGATGCGCTGAGAAGTATCGGGAAAGGTTCTCTTTTTAACGAAAATTTTCTGATGATGATAGCTACTCTGGGCGCATTTATTATAGACGCTCCTGCTGAAGCTGTTAGTGTTATGATATTTTTTAAGATCGGCGAATTGTTTCAGGAAAGGGCATTGCATTCATCCAGGCGCTCAATTAAGGCACTGCTTGAAGTTCGGCCGGACTACGCAAATCTTTCGGTGCAGGGAGAGCTTAAAAGAGTGGATCCCGACTCTGTATCGGTCGGTGATACGGTCGTGATCAAACCGGGGGAGAAGATCCCTCTGGACGGCGTCATTACAAACGGCGAATCAATAATTGACACATCGCCCCTGACTGGAGAATCCAGGCCCGTCCGTGTAAAGACCGGAGATGATATTCTTGCGGGAACTATCAACACTTCAGGCATGCTCACGGTGAAAGTTACTCGCACATTTTATGAATCCTCGATCGCGAAGATCCTTGATCTTGTAGAGAACGCCACGCATAAAAAAGCCAGAGCGGAAAAATTCATGACAACATTTGCCCGTTACTATACTCCGGCGATCGTGGCGTTGGCGCTGGCCATTGCGTTTATTCCTCCGGTTCTCTTTGCGGACGCAGCTCTTCGTGACTGGGTCTATAAGGCTCTGGTGGTACTGGTCATTTCATGCCCGTGCGCTCTTGTCATCAGTATCCCGCTCGGATATTTCGGCGGAATAGGAGCGTCATCCAGGCACGGAATACTGGTAAAAGGCTCCGCATTTTTAGACACTCTTACCCGTCTCGGGACGATCGTCTTTGACAAAACAGGCACGCTGACCCACGGTTCTTTCAAAGTGACCGAGGTTAAACCTCTCAACGGATATACCGAAGACGAACTGATACACTATGCCGCGCATGCCGAAGCGCATTCATCACACCCCATAGCAAAAGGTATCAGCGAATATTATACCGGAAAGACAGATCCTGCAATAATCTCAAAGCACAGCGAGATCAGCGGTTTCGGAGTAACGGCAACGGTCGGAAATAAAACCGTGATGGTCGGAAATGACAGGCTTCTGCACGAGCATGATATACCTCACGATCAGTGCAGCTTCGACAGCACGGTCGCTCATGTTGTAATAAACAACACTTACGCAGGATATATTCTCATTGGAGATTCGCTTAAAGAAACGACAAAAGACGGTTTGAACAGACTGCGTACCCAGGGTGTTTCAAGGCTTGTCATGCTGTCGGGCGACAATGAATTCAGTGTCCGTGCAACAGCAAAAGAACTGGGTATCAAGGAGTTCTATGCCGATCTTTTGCCTGAAAATAAAGTCGAACTGCTGGAGCGCATATTAGCGGAACAGACAGACGGAAAAAATGTGGCCTTTGTAGGTGACGGAATCAATGACGCTCCGGTACTCACCCGGGCAGATGTAGGAATAGCAATGGGTGCGCTGGGTTCGGATGCCGCCGTAGAGACCGCCGATATAGTCCTGATGGATGATTCTGTTGAGAAAGTCGCCGAAGTGATCGGCATTGCCAAAAGAACACGAATGATCGTTATGCAGAACATTGCGATGGCACTTTCAGTAAAGATCGCTTTCGTATTTTTAGGCCTTGCCGGAGTTTCCGGAATGTGGGAGGCGGTGTTTGCGGATGTAGGCGTGGCATTGCTTGCGATCGTGAACGCGATGAGAGTTTCAAAACTGTAAATTCCGTAGCATTAAATTCTTGTTTTTAAATCACTTCTACCTTAAATTACACAGGGATAAACTGGAGATTTCAGTATGATTAATAATCCTACAACATACGATAATTAAACGGTTTTACAACTATGAACATTCAGATCTTCGGAAGAAAAAAAAGCAGCGCCACGAAAAAAGCCGAAAGGTTCTTTTCCGAGCGGAGGATAAAATTCCATTTGGTGGATCTCAACGAGAAGAATATGAGTAAAGGCGAGCTCGAAAGCGTTATCTCCGCTCTCGGCGGTGCGGAGGAACTCATTGATAAGGATTCTAAACTTTATCAATCGAAGTTCGCCTACCTTCAGTTTGATCCCAAGGAGGAATTACTCGCAAATCAGGAAATGATCAAACTTCCTGTTGTGCGCAACGGTAAAAAAGCTACAGCAGGAGACTGTCCCGAAGTCTGGAAAAAGTGGATCGAAGATGAAAAAGATTAGGGCTTTTTTCGACTGGACAGTTGAACAGGAACTCAAAGAATATCTGCGTCGGGGTTTGAAAGGAACTGACGCGGTTCTTATTTTTAAAGACGAGATCATCCAATCGGATCTTCTCTCTATTATTTCTGACATCAATGTGCTGGTATGCTGGAGACCGTCTCAGGAAATACTCGATAATGCAGGAGAGCTTTCTGTAATAATAAATCCCGGAGCGGGAGTACAGCACCTAAAGGCTCTCTCGCCATTTTTAAAAGCACGGAACATCACTCTTATCAACGGTCACGGAAATTCATATTTTACAGCCCAGCACGGAGTCGCTCTGCTTCTTTCGCTTATGAACAGGATCATCCCGCATCACAATGCTATGAAAGAGGGAAAATGGCGGCTCGGTGACGAGTTTGCCGCATCACTTCCTCTGCGTGGCAGGCGCATCGGTCTGCTCGGCTACGGTCATGTAAACAGCAAAGTCCACAAATTTCTTTCCGGTTTTGATGTGTCGTTCTCTGTGCTAAGGCGAAAAAGGGGAGATGTTGCTCAGGAAGGAAAAAATTATTCTTTTGAGCGGAAAGATGACTTTTTTAGAGATAACGACATCATAATCATAGCTGTTCCATTGACTGAAAGCACAAAAGGGATGGTCGGAGAAAAAGAACTTAATCTTCTCGGAAGTGAAGGTTTGATCGTAAATATAGGCAGGGGAGAAGTTGTAAATGAAGAATCCCTCTATAACGCCCTGAAAAACGCAGAAATAGCGGGCGCGGCGATCGATGTCTGGTACAATTACAGGCCGGACGATGACAATTTAGGCAGAAAACACCCTTTCAACTTTCCTTTCCACGAACTTGAAAATGTAATTCTTTCCCCGCACAGGGCGGCATCTCCTTTCAGCGATCTGCAGAGGTGGGATGAAGTTATTGATAATATCAGGCGTATATGTAACGGCAACGGGAATCTTCTGAATGTCGTAGATATTGAAGAGGGGTACTGAACTTTCCGGATACACTGATAAGGGATTTTGTAAGAGACAGGAACGAACCTCAAACTTTATGATAAAAAAAAGGGGGCATCAAACCCCCCGTCTTACTAACTGTAAAATTCTTTTATTTTATCCGAGATAAAATCTATTTCAGCTTCCGTGATATGCGGATGTATGGGAAGCGAGATGATCCCTTCGGCGACTTTTTCCGAAATGGGGAATGAGCCTTTGCCCAATTCCAGATCTAAAAATGCGTGCTGCAGATGGAGAGGTATCGGATAATGTATGGCGGAAGGTATTCCAAAATCTGCCAGATATTTCTGGAGATCGTCCCTTCTTTTAACCTGTATCGAGAACTGATGATAAATATGGTAGTTGTCGGGATGCTCGAAAGGAATAATCGTAGTATCCTTCAGGTTTGCTTTATACCTTTCCGCAGCAGATCTCCTGTCGCTGTTCCACTTATCAAGAAGATCTAGTTTTATGCCCAGTATAGCGGCCTGTATCGCGTCGAGTCTTGAGTTCACTCCAACCACCCGGTGTTTATATCTTTCATTCTGGCCGTGGTTCGCTATCATTCTTGCTTTTGCGGCAAGTTCGTCACAGTCTGTAAGCATAAGTCCGCCGTCGCCCGCGGCGCCAAGGTTTTTTGCCGGATAGAAGCTTACGGTAGATATTGCCGAAAGAGAACCGAGCATTTTGCCTTTATATTTTGCTCCGAATCCCTGGGCATTGTCTTCTATAACGAAAAGTCCGTGTTTTTTTGCGACCTCATTGATCCTGTCCATATCGGCAGCCTGACCGTAGAGGTGAACCGGTATTATGGCTTTTGTTTTCGGCGTGATCGCCGCCTCGATCTTTTCCGGGTCAATGTTGTATGTTTCGGGATCTATATCCACAAAAACAGATTTGGCTCCGAGAACTTTTATCGTTTCCGCAGTCGCAATGAAAGTGAAAGGCGTAGTTATTATCTCATCACCGGGTTCAATGCCTAAAGCCATCATGGCGATCTGTAAAGCATCGGTACCGTTCGCGCAGCCTATAGCATGTTTTACACCGATATATATTGCGGCCTTTTCTTCAAAAGCTTTCAGTTCGGGTCCGCCGATGTAGTAACCGCTTTCCAAGACTTCTAGAACCTTCGGTTCCACTTTCGATCTTATCTCATCGTACTGCCTGCGCATATCGACCATTTGAATTTTCATACTATTCTTCCTCTTCCTGACCTTTAGACGCCTCATATTTCTCGACGATCTTCTGCTGAACATCGAAAGGAACAACTTCATAATGACTGAAATCCAGCTCAAATGAACCTTTACCCTGGGTCATCGTTCTCAAAGTAACGGCATATCTGTAAAGCTCGCTAAGAGGAACTTTGGCGGTTATAAACTGTTTACCGGCCTTCGATTCCATTCCTTCGGGGCGGCCCCTTTTTGAAGATATGTCACCCATTACATCACCTGTATATTCTTCAGGAACGGACACTCTGATAGTGTATATCGGCTCAAGAAGTATAGGGTTCGCTTTTTTGAAAAGGTCTTTAAAACACATTCTCGACGCGATTTTGAAAGCCATCTCCGAAGAGTCAACATCGTGGAATTTTCCGAAAAAGAGTTCGGCTTCCAGATCGACCACTTTGGATCCGGATATTACACCCTGGACGAGTGTTTCGTTAATTCCTTTCTCTACAGCGGGTATGAATCTGGAAGGTATTGAACCTCCGACGATCGAATCGACGAAATTATAGCCTTCTCCTCTTTCTCTCGGTTTGAGTCTCATGTGAACTTCACCGAACTGTCCTTTTCCGCCGGACTGCTTTTTATGACGGTATGAACCTTCAGATTTAGATGTGATCGTTTCCCTGTAAGGTATCTTAGGTTCAATTACATCGATCTCTATACTGAATCTGTCTTTGAGTAATTCTATCATTGTCTCTATATGCTTCATACCCTGACCGTGTATAATGGTCTGATGCAGCTCGGGATGAATGGTATAACCGAAAGTCGGATCTTCGTTTGTCAGCGCAGCCAGTGCCTGGCCTATCTTTGCGTCATCTTTTTTATCTTTTGTCCTGACAGCCTCCCACATTAGTGGTTTTGGAATATCGACGGGCTTTATTTTATATTTTAATGATTTGTCGGTTAGAGTGTCGAAACTTTTAGTGTACTTGAGCTTAACGACCGTGCCGATATCGCCTGCAAATACTTCAGTTACTTCTTGCCTTGCTTTTCCGGCCACGAAACTGATCTGACCGATCCTCTCCGTCCTGTCTTCATTTTTAACATCTGAACCGTTTGTGAGTTTTCCTGTTATCACCTTGAAGAATGTCATGTCACCCACATGAGCTTCCGCTACAGTTTTGAATACGAATGCGCTGAAAGGTGCAGTTTCATCTGTTGAGATCATCTTTTCGTCTTCTTTTTCAACGATCATTGTTTTAGTTTCAAGCGGAGAAAGGAAAATATTGTCAAATTTATCCATAAGAGAGTGGATGCCGGTACCCTTTATTGCGCTTCCGCAGAAAACCGGAAAGATAGATCCTTCGGAAAACGCCTTTTTAAAACCTTCCGTGAAATCTTCGGCAGATAATTCGCCGGCCTCAAAATATTTCTCCATAAGGGATTCGTCTGTTCCCGCGATATTTTCTTCCAGGGCGGTTTTAATTTCTTCGGCTTTAGCGAGCATGTCTGCGGGAATATCCTTAGCCGCAGGTTTTCCGTTCTCAAGAACATACATCTTCATATCAAAAATATCGATTATTCCCTGAAAACTTTCACCTTTTCCCACCGGGAACTGAACTTCTGTAACAGATGATGAAAAAGATTTTTGAAGATTCTGAATAACTTTATCGTAATCGGCATTTTCATAGTCGCATTTGTTTATAAAAAATGCGACAGGTCTGTTTTTCTTTTTAGCCACTTCAAATCCGGTTTCGGTACCCACCTCGGTACCCTGTGTGCTGGCTGCGGATACGGTGACAAGAACAGAGTCGGCGACTTCGACCGCACTGTATGTTTCGCCCACAAAATCCGCATATCCCGGACAGTCAATGATATTGTACTTCACATCTTTGTTCTCCACCTGCAGCAAAGAAGACCTTATAGAATACTTTTTTTCGATCTCATTAGCTGAATAGTCAGATATAGTAGTCCCGTCATCAACAGAACCCATTCTTGTGATCTTTCCGGTATGAAAAGCTATGCTTTCGGCCAGAATCGTTTTGCCGACCGAGTTGTGCCCGACGATCGCTATGTTTCTTATGTCTTTGGCGTGATAGGCTTTCATTAGTTCCTCCGTTGCTTTTATTTTTTAAATTATCATATCAACAAAACAAGAGCGTAAAAATAATTAAATACTGATATATAGTCAAGATTATTTTATCTTGAAAAAAGGTGATATTTCACAGCATTCCGAACATTTAATACAAGAAAAAACACTGCAATCTGTCTGCTAGTATCTGTCGGCTGATCCGAGCACATTCCTGTTCTTGTCCATAATCATCTTCTTAAGCTCGTCTCTTGCGGGTCCGAGGTATTTTCTCGGATCGAACTCGGACGGGTTCTCGACAAAGACTTTTCTGACGATAGCAGTAACGACCATTCTGCCGTCAGTGTCAATGTTGATCTTGCAGACTGCAGATCCCGCAGCTTTTCTGAGCTGCTCTTCCGGTACGCCCACTGCGCTCTCCATTTTTCCGCCGTAATGATTTATCATATCGACATATTTGGGCAGGACTGACGATGAACCGTGAAGTACTATCGGGAATCCGGGGATCCTTTTCTCGCATTCTTCCAGTATGTCGAACCTGAGCGGCGGAACCGATTCTCCCGGTTTAAGCTTGAATTTGTATGCGCCGTGTGAAGTGCCTATTGAGATCGCAAGGCTGTCAACGCCGGTTTTTTTCACGAAATCCTCGACCTCTTCAGGCTTAGTGTAATGGGTGACTTCCGAGGAAACTTCATCCTCTATTCCGGCAAGAACTCCGAGTTCTCCCTCGACTGTAACATCTCTTTCATGAGCGTATTCAACCACCTGTTTTGTCAGTGCGACATTTTCGTCGTAGGGAAGGTGTGATCCGTCTATCATGACAGAAGAAAATCCGTTGTCTATGCAGCTTTTGCAAAGTTCGAATGAATCTCCATGGTCAAGGTGAAGAGCGATCGGAATGTTGGACCCCATTTCTTTCTTTGCCATTTCTACAGCACCCATGGCCATATACCTCAAGAGTGTGGAGTTCGCATAGTTTCTCGCGCCTTTCGAGACCTGTACTATCACAGGTGATTTCGATTCGATACAGCCGTAGATGATAGCCTGAAGCTGCTCGAGATTGTTGAAATTATACGCAGGTACAGCATATTGCCCTTTCATTGCTCTTTCGAACATTTCTTTCGTGTTGGAAAGTCCTAATTCCTTGTAGGTTACTGACATGATACGCTCCTTTTATTCAGATTATAGTTTTTTTGTAATATAAGAAAATCCGGCCGTTAAACCTAAACTAAAATTAAAAATTTTACCGGAAAAGGTCTTCAAGATAGAATTTTTTTATACCGAGAAATTTTTTAAGACAGCAGATCCTTTCAAGATAAACAGAATGTTCGGCGGTTTTCTTTTTCCTTACGGCGGTAATCATAATGTTTTTGTGCGTGTGTTCGTCTGAAATATATTCGAAAATCTTCGTTTTGTAGCCGTTGGCTTCAAGCATGAGTGCTCTTAAGGCGTCAGTAGCCATTTCAGCCATCCTCTCCTCAAGTATTCCATGTCTGGTTATTTCTTTCAGCCCGTTCTCAATGTGAAACTGTTTCCTGATCTGTTTGTGGCAGCACGGTGACACTATTATGGCTTCGGCTCCGGAGCTGATACCCTTATAGATCGCGTCGTCAGTGGCTGTATCACAGGCATGAAGCGCGATAAGAATGTCGCAGGCGGGTATGTCAAAATCGGAAATGCTTCCCTGAAGAAATTTCAGTCCTGTGTATCCGCACTCTGATGCTATTCCGTTACACATGCGGACAAGATCTTCTCTGTATTCTATCCCGGTCATATCGGTTTCTGTCTTAAGACCGTTAACAAAGAAATCATAAACCGAGAAAGTCAGGTATCCCTTGCCTGACCCCATATCAAATACAGTAAGCTTTTCTTTGTCTTTCAATTCCGAAGAGTCAATGATCCCGTCAATAGTTTCAACAAAGCGGTTGATCTGCCTGAACTTTCCACTCATCCCTTCATTCAACATGCCGTTTTTAGTAATGCCGAGCCCTTCTAGATAGATATTATTGTCAAGGCTGATCATCCTTTTCTTCTTCATATTATGTTCGGTTGAAAATTCAGATTCGCTGTGTGCGGGGTGCGATTTCTTAAAAAGTATCTTTCCTTTCTTCGTCCGCCTGAAAGAATAATCTGCTTCAGTGGTGAAAATTACGCATAAGGTCAATGTATTTCCGAAAAGTTCTTCCGCAAGGGCTAAACCTTTCTTGATATCGTGATTTTTTGTTTCAGTTTTGATCCTGTAAGTGTATAGAAATGAAAGTTTAGGTCCGTTTTTAAGTTCGATCAGCCTTACTGTCACCTTGTTAAGATCACCCTTTTTATCGTCCGGTGAAGAAAGTATAAGACGAATGAAGGTCTTGCCGGTAACTGATGCGGATATGATCGTTTGTATATCTATTCCCTTCATGTACTGAAATATAAACAGAACATTTAAATATTACCATAAAAAAGACAGTTCGTTTCAGAACTGTCTTTTTAACGGGGAACACAGGATTCGAACCTGCGGTACAGTATTACCGTACGACGGTTTAGCAAACCGCTGCTTTAAGCCACTCAGCCAATTCCCCTATATCAAAAAAGCGGAGGATGAGGGACTCGAACCCCCAAGTGGTCACCCACGGCGGTTTTCAAGACCGCTGCCTTACCAATTAGGACTAATCCTCCGTTGCCGGAGAAACTCCGCCTTTTCAGGACTGCAAATATAAAACTATTTTAAGTTGAAGTCAATTGTTTTTTCGTGCAAATACTGTCAAAAAATTTTCGGTAAACAACTCTGTACGCAGGCTTATAACTGTCTCTGTAAATATCGGAATGATGTACTGCGGGGAATGACTTTAATTCAACGGAGCGGAAAAAGTCATCAAGATCTCCGGTGTCAAAAAATATTTTTTCAGTTTTTGCCATGTTTGTTATGGTTTTCCAGTAATTTTTTAAATTTGAAATTTCCGGCCGGAAATCATTTGCTGTTGCTATAAACGCATCCAAAAGACTGCTGATGTCTCCTTCTGATTTTACAAAAGGTCTGAGGTTAACTCTCACAAGGCCGTTTGTTTTGCAAATCGGATCTATAATATCCCTGTCGCTGTAAATGTCCATTGAAACGATTTCCTTTTTTATCCATTTTTCTGCCGAACTCCGGTCGGGTACAGCATGTCCGGGACCCATTGCAGCCTGAAAAGCCAGTTTATACAGATCGGTGATTTTCATAGACGGGTAAGTTATGATGTGGTGTTTGACGATATTTTCAAAATCAGACATTTTGTTCTCCGTTCAAAAACAAATTATACTGCTAAAAATATTTAATAATAAATTAAAAATCAATGCAGAATTTTGGTTGTTTATTCTTCAGCAAAGTGATTATATTTGTAAGCAGTATGAAGTTCAGCCATATATACATACACTTTCCTTTCTGTCTCTCCAAATGTCCCTATTGTGATTTCTACTCTGTCTCAGGTTTAAATAAAGATGCTTTTTCAGATTACATCAGTCGTTTAATATCCGAGATCGGATTATACCGCGGCATGACATCAAATAAAGTCAAATCCTTATATTTTGGAGGAGGTACTCCGTCTCTGCTTACTTCTGAAGAGATCGAAAAAATAATGCAGATGTTTAGTTTTGATGAGGATGCAGAGATTACTGTTGAGGTTAATCCTGCAACTGCGGACGAAGACAAGCTCAAAGCCTTTTTTAAAACAGGGATCAACCGTATATCTCTCGGTGTTCAGTCCTTCATTAACCGGGATCTTCGTGTTCTGGGCAGAAAACATTCTGCGGAAGATGTTTACAGGACATTCAGGATATTAAGGTCGGCCGGATACGATAATATAAGCATAGATCTGATGATAGCAGTTCCGGGTCAGACACCGGCCTCGATTATTTACAACGCCATGGAAACAGCATTGCTTGATCCTGAACATGTTTCGGTGTATATCCTCACCTATTATGAAGAGACTCTTTTTTACAAAATGCTTGAATCGGGCAGAATAGCAAAAACTGATGATGATGTCGAATGTGAATATTTTGATCTTATGTCCGAAATTTTGTGCAGGAAAGGTTATCACAGATATGAGGTCTCTAATTTTTCCAAATCCGGAATGAATTCGCAACACAATCTTAATGTCTGGAATTTTGGAAATTATCTCGGTTTCGGACCTTCTGCATACTCATGTAAATCAGGAATACGGAAAAAAAATCCTGATGAACTTGTTGAATATTTGAGAAATATTGACGAAGGCAGGATCCATAACTTCAGACCGTCCGGTGAAAATTCAGCTGAAACGAAAAAGGATTTTATTATGCTTGGGATGAGGAAGACCGAAGGCGTAGATGTACGGGAATACAAGAAAACATTCGGAACCTCTATATATGATGATTACGGCGGGAAGATAAAAGAGCTTATTCTAAAAGGTTTGATAACGGCAGATGACAGGTTTTTGAAGGTGAGGGAAAACAGGATGAATATTCTAAACTCAATACTTTGCGAGATAATTTAAAAAGTCGAAAAAACGAATTGTTTTATCTTCCCTTTTCATCTTTCCAAATATATTTATGAAGCTGTATCTGGTACCTCGCATCAAGTCTGTCATTTATGATCAGTTCGGCTATTTCTCTGTCTGTAATACTTGCGCAGGAAGTTCGGGATATGAGGACTTTATGTTTTTTTTCCAGGCCGTATTGCTTTATGAGCGTTTTCATTGTCTCGTAGTCTTTAATGTCCGAAACTACGAATTTTATTTCGTCGTTTTTCGTCATTAAAGAAAGGTTGTTATATAAAAAACTGCCGTATTCTCCCGAACCGGGAAGTTTGATATCAACAATTTTAATGATATCTTTGCTAAGGCCTTTTAAAGAAACGCTTCCGTTCGTTTCAATAAGAATAGTTTTATCCTTTTTAATCAATGCCAGAGTTTTCAAAAGTTCCTTTTTCTGTAAAAGAGGTTCTCCGCCGGTAAATTCGACAATATTTGTTTCAGAGGAGTTGATAAGAGCGGCAAGTTTTTCCGGATGGTACGGAGTGCCTTCATGACCAGAGGCGTATAGGGTATCACACCATGTGCAGTTCAAATTGCATCCCGAAAGTCTGATAAACATACACGGAAGACCTGAGTAGGATGATTCTCCCTGGATAGAAGTAAATATTTCACAGACAATTAACGGCATCTCAATAGACCTTTAGACTTTCTCCACTTTTGCAGGAAATCAGTTTTTTTTCTATTTCACACAGTGTCCTGTCGGATATGTTTCTGATATAATTATATGTCACGATCTTTTCTTTTTTGTATTCATCGGGTATTAGAGGGTCGTTTTTAATTGAGATTGAGAAGTCCTTTTCGTATTCTGCGGGAACCAGTATCAGATGATTTCCGCAAAGTTTATTTTTTATGACCATATCAATTTCGCTTCGTTCAAACGGTATAATGAATATCTGAGGATCGCTGAGCGAGAATTTTTTGTAGAACTCATATTCATCAGAAAAAGGTTCAATCAGATTAAGAGCTTCAGCAAATTTTTCACGGTCATGAAAAAAATCGCACCAGCTCGAACCGAAATTAATTATCTTGGTAAGCTCTTTGGATATGAGGCTGTAGGACTGATCGCCTGCACTTGCCGTTTTGTTCAGTGCGGAAAGGTAAATATCTTTTGCGATATGCTGATAATTGCCTATAAGATCTGAGAAAATAAAGACCTGTTTGCCTTCAGCGAGTTTCTCTCTGATGAGGTCTGAAGGAATTGGAGAATATGGATATGTCCGGTTAGCGCAGTTTATAAAATGATCGTAATATGACATATCGACTTCGCCACCGGTCATCAGAGTTGTATCTTCATCGGAGAAATATTTAAAATAGAGAGACTTTTTCGATGCATCTCTAATTTCGACTGCAGCGGAACCCGGAACAACCCCTGAGTTGAAGAATTTTATGTTTACAGTATTTTTGTAGTTGTATCCTTTGCCCTCAGGCGTTATTCTTATAACCCTTTCATTAATGGACTCAATGTCCTGACGGTCATACCCAATGTTGTTTTCAGAGGATATGTTCATCACGGGACTGTTTAGTTCCTTAATCCACTTAAGCCTTGATATCTTATAGGATATATCCGAAGTGAAAAGTTTTGCTCCCGGATTGTTTTTCATCAGTGAAGGAATGACATCAGTCTGAGAACCTCTTGCATTGGACATCACCACGATATCGACTTCGGTTTCTGTTATCGGGACCTCAGGATCGAAAACAATCTTAACTCCGCTAATATCGGTTATAACTGATGTCTTTTCTGCTTCCTGAGCCGATGAAACGGTCATATAGTTGTTAACCTCAGAAAGTTCTATCCTGTTGGAAATTGATACCAGCCTTTCTGTTATCTGAGTTTTCAAATCTGTTTTGAGCTCCACAAATACTGTATCAAAATTCATGCTTCCAAGTCTTGCCTGGTTTTGAAAATACGGTTCAACAGCTTTCGAAAGCTCCTTGTTTCCTGTAAATATCACCAGATACTTGCCTGTAGTTTTTTCAAACAACATGTTTTTGACAAAGAAATTTTCATTAAGGAGTGAGTTTTTGAGTTTGAACTGAGTGAGTGCGGTGTCTATCTTCTCTCTTACGAAAATATAATTCTGATAGAAGCTGTTGAGATAGCTGAGATTTTTTCCTTCTTCAGGGCATATAACGATATCGTATTTTTCGCACATGTGCTCTCTGATCTCTTTAAATACTTTAAGAAGGTTTTTGTAGAACTTACCGTAGTTGGTATCCGGTTCGGAGATAAAATTCACTACATAACCCGAGCCGTGTCTGTAGCTTATATCCAGAATTCTTTCGGTTATGGAAATTGTGGGCTGTCTGCTCTCAAATATAATTTTGTTAAAAATCGTTTCATTGATTTTTACGAAATTTTCGATGATCTCTTTGATCTCTCTCGGGCTTTTGGACGATTTTTTTGGGGTGAAATCAAGCTCTTTTTTTACAGGCCCGGCAACTATTTCTTCTTTTGGCAAAGATTCCTGTTCCTGTTCGCGAATACCGTATACTTTATTTTGGATGTGATCGTAAAGTTCTTTTTTGAGATTGTTGAAACTGTTTGTTTTTTTATCAATAGATGCATTAATTTCTTTCCTGATATTTTCTGTAAGATCATTTTTCGCGGAATCAATAATTTTTTTGAGGCATGAAATGTCGTAATAAAGTTCTTCTGCGAAAGGTTTTTTAGAAAAGTCTTCAATATAGATACTGATGTCTTCATCAATAAAATTCTCTTCATGTTCGATAATGCCATCATCGAAACTCTCAAGTTCCTGTTCTGCCTGTTTTAAAAGAGATATGTTCTGGTTTTTTACAATATCGGGCATACTGTCATAATCAAGTCCGCTTAAATAATCAACGGTATCCCTATTTTTTTTAATCTTTTCCAGAATATCGCGTCTGATCTTTATGCCTCTAATCAGTTCTTTTATGGGTTCATTCATTATCCGTTCTCCGTTTTATTTTCTTAAGGCCGTCAATATATGCTATAAAAATTATAAAATCAAGAGTGTTTGGCATTTCACTTTATCGTTTGCCTTACGCCATCATATACTTTATATTACAGTGTTATGGGTACGATACATGAGAAATATATGAAGTTGGCTGTCAGAGAGGCATTAAAGGGTAGCGGAAATGTTAGCCCAAATCCTCTTGTAGGCGCTGTAGTTGTAAAGAACGGGAATATTATCGGAAAGGGGTATCATAAGATTTACGGCGGCCCTCACGCCGAGATCAATGCCCTGGATAATTGCACCGAAAGTCCGGCAGGTGCGGATCTGTATGTAAATCTTGAACCTTGTGCCCATCACGGAAAGACATCTCCGTGTACCCAAAGGATTATAGCTGAAAGAATATCTAATGTTTATATCGGATCTCCCGATCCTTCAGACCACTGTTGCGGAAAAGGAGTTAGGGAACTGCGGGATGCAAAAATTCAGGTTCATAATGATATACTGAGGTCGGAATGTGACATGGTCAACGCTGTGTTCTTTCACTGTCTGAAAAACAAAACTCCTTATGTGGTGTTGAAAGCAGCAGTTTCTCTTGACGGGTACATGGCTACCGTAAAAAACGATTCAAAATGGATTTCCTGTGAAAAGAGCCGTAAAGAGGCCCACAGACTGAGAAGTATATATGATTCTGTGCTTGTCGGAAAAAATACAGTTCTGAACGACGATCCGGAACTTACAGTGAGGTTTGTTAAGGGTAAAAATCCGGTAAGGATAGCTACAGATGAAACACTTTCGCTTGACGGGCATCACAGGATATTTAATAGGCTTGCACCGACCGTCATCATAACAGGTAAAAATGTTCCGCATGATAAAGAAACATTTTTAAAAGGCAAGGGTATAAAGATCATCAATGCGGATATACACAACGGTCTGTTGGACCTTAAAACTGCATTGAAAGAATTATACAGGGAAGGAATAATGTCCGTAATGGTTGAAGGCGGGGGACAGATACACTCTTATATGCTTAAAAACCGGATGGCTCAAAGGATGGCGCTTTTCTTATCGCCGATACTCATAGGAGGAGGGATAAAGCTTTTTGACGGCAAGACAGATTTGATAAAAGAAAGCATCAGACTTGAAACAGTATCAAAAAGAAATTTTGATGAAGATATTTTTCTGGATCTTATTGTGAGGTACAGTTCTTGAGAGTTTCTAAAGAAGCAAAGCTGCTGGCCGTTACAGATCTTATAACGATAAACACTGCGACTTTTTTTATTTTTTTTATTAAGTTCAGATCAGGTATCTTCGTCACCTTTACGGAACATTCTTATTCCAGCCTGATCATACTTGCACCTCTTTTCTACATGTACTGGCTGCTCATTTTCAACATTAAAGATCTGTACAAATCTTTTTATTTCAGAAGTGCTGTCGAAATTGCAATAAACTGTTTTGTCGCGATATCTATCGGAGCATTCATTCTTTATGTACTGACCACAGTTAATTTGAGAGAGCTGGCCGGGACCGGATTACTGATATATTATGTGTTGATGCTGATTTTCGTTATTGGCGGAAGGGTTCTTTTTAAACTGACTCTCAACAAGTTTCTGAGAAAGGGGGTTGGTGTCAGAAATGCTCTGATAATAGGATATAACAAGTCGGCCAGAAAAATAATAAGAGAGTATCAGAAAGGCAGACTTTTAGGTTTAAATATTCTCGGATTTATTGATGATGACCCCGACAATCCGGAATACCGCGGCTTCAGAACACTCGGAGACATAGATGTTCTAGGAAAGATCATCAGAGAACATTCTGTCAGGGAAATAATAATATCAGTTGAAGTGAAGGATCCTTTTCTTATTAATGAGATAATTTTAAGCTCGAAGGACTATAATGTGTTCTACAAAGTGGTACCTTCCCTGGAAGACATAATCAGCGGTAATGTACGGACATATGAACTTTTCGGATATAAACTCCTGGAATTATTCCCGGACCTTCTTTCGCCTTTTGAAAGAATGCTTAAAAGATCATTCGATATAATTGCAGCCTCAGTTATGATACTTTTATCCCTGCCTGTTATGATAGTAAGTGCTGTAATTATAAAGATAGATTCTGAAGGTGATGTTATTTACAGGCAGAAGAGAGTCGGTAAGGATTTCAAAGAATTTACATTGTATAAATTCCGTTCAATGAAAAAAGATGCAGAGGCTGCGACAGGTGCGGTCTGGGCCACCAGAGACGATCCGAGAATAACTAAATTCGGAATGTTCATGAGAAAGACGAGGATTGACGAGCTGCCGCAGCTTGTTAATGTTCTTACCGGAAACATGAGTTTTGTCGGCCCCAGACCGGAAAGAAAGGTGTTTGTTGATAAATTCATAAAAACGATTCCTTTCTATTACAAAAGGCTTAATGTAAAACCGGGACTGACAGGATGGGCTCAGGTCAAACATAAATATGATGAATCTTTTGAAGATGTAAAAGAAAAATTGAAATACGATCTCTACTATATCGAGAATCTGTCGTTAAAACTTGATATTATCATTCTTTTCTACACGGCTAAGGTCGTAATAAATTTCAAAGGTCACTAAAAACCGCGGAGGTGTTTTTTATGAAATACTGGATCAAAATAATTATAGCAGTTCTATTGTTATTTGTCTCCGGCAGTATCTATGGACAGAATGAGGAGATACTCAGGATGTACCAGCGAATAACGGGCAAAGACCTGTCCAGTGAGATAGAAAGACTCAGATCCGAAAAAGAAACCGAAACGGCTCGTGAACAAATTGCGGAGATCGATACGCTCGGAATACATGAAATTTCGCTGGAACGAGAAAGAATTGCGGCAAAAGATTCTGTTGAAGTAAAAACTTTTTTTGAAAGATATGTCAGGAGAGAGCATATAAACCCTTATGAGTCCGAACTCAGGCAGTTTTCCATTGACTTTTCTTCAGTTAGAACGAATCTGAATTTCAACAAGCACATTCCCGGAAGTTATATGATAAATGTAGGTGATGTATTCTATATTGACATATGGGGAGCAATGGAAACAAGTTACAGAATAGAGGTTACGAATGAATTTTTTATCATTATCCCCCAGATCGGAAAGATCGATCTTTCCGGATCAGATTATTCCAGAGCGAAAGAAACCATATCTGCAAGACTTTCAAGAATAAAAGGTATTAGTTACAGCGTAAGGCTTGGAGAAGTCAAGCCGGTATCAGTATTTGTAGTAGGCAATGTGGCTAAACCCGGAGTATATAATGTATCCCCTTTCTCAACTATAATTGAGATACTTGCCCTTGCAGGCGGAGTCAATATGCACGGCAGCCTGAGGAGTATCAGTCTTATAGATAACAGAACCCAAAAAAGAAAAACAGCCGATCTTTACTCGCTTTTGTTCCGCGGGGAAAATCCGGTTTCGATAATTGATCCCGACATGACAATATTCGTTCCGCTTATAAATAAACAGGTTGCGGTTGCAGGAAATGTGAAAAAAGAGGGTATTTTTGAATTGAGAAGCGGAGACAGACTGAAAGATGTCGTTGATATTGCCGGAATAACCCCATTTTCCGATGTTTCGAGGATCGAAATAGAGCGACTTGACAGTGAAGGAAGGACATATGCATATTCTACATCGCTGGAAAGTAATCCGGAAATAAGGGACGGTGATATCGTCAGAATATTTTCAACTCTGGTCTTTAATCCGAGATATGTTTATCTGAAAGGAAATTTCAGACATAATAAAAGGGTTGAGTATCGTGACGGAATGAGGCTTTTGGATATTTTTGACCGAAAAGAAATACTGAAAGATAATACGGATATGAACTATGCGAATATAATACGAAAAAGCGGTCTGGGTCGAAGAGATGTAATGATAAATTTTTCACCCGGAGGAGTATTCAGTCGCGAAGGGGACGAAAATATTGAATTGATGTCCCGTGATACTGTCGAAGTTTTCAGTATAGACTCGGTGTCATTTATCCCCAGTGTAAAAATTTCAGGTATGATAAACAGACCCGGTGATTATAAGTATACCAAAGATATGACTGTTTCAAACCTTTTGTCATATTCAGGCGGTCTGACACCCCGGGGGGATAAAGAAAATATTCTGGTTATAAGGAATATGGGTAAAGACGGATTGAAATATTATTCAGAAGTTGATTTTGATTTCAGATTGCAAAGTGATGACAAGATACATGTTTTCGATCACACGGCAAAAAATCCCTACAATAATGTCCGTATATGGGGCCAAATCAAAAATCACGGTGATTATATCCACTCCGAACATATGACAGTAATTGATCTGATCGGACTTGCCGGGGGATTCAGAAGTGATGCAATGAAAGATTCAATTGAGGTCGTTTCGGGAATTAACGAACATAACAGGACACTTGAGACCAACTGGTATTCTTACGATGAATTAAGCTCGGTCAACCTGCATCCTAACGATATTGTGTTCGTAAGAAGGATAAGGGATTTTGGAAGGGTTAATATTGTAAAAATCTTCGGGGAGGTGATGTTTCCCGGTGTTTATGCTATGAGAGATAATGAAGAACTTGCGGACCTTCTTGTCAGATGCGGAGGATTTACGAACAATGCGCAGATAAAGGGAACTCAGATATTCAGAGACGAAGTAAGGCATCAGCAGGAGGTTAAGATAAGAGAGCTGAGAGAAGAGCTGGAAAGCAGGATCAGGATGAATATGGTTCTGACGGGAAACCATGATCTTATCGGCGCTCTTAATATTTCAAAATTTGACTCTATACAGGCATCCGGAAGGATTATTATTGATATAGATGAGTATGGTAATCATGAGCAATTCTTTTTTCAGGACAGGGATTCAATATATGTTCCCAGTGTATCGAGAACGATTCTTGTAATGGGAGAAGTTAATCAGCAGACAGCAATAACTTATAATCCTGCAAGAAGAAGGGTCAGATATTATCTCGATAAGGTGGGAGGAATAACAAAGACTGCGGACAGAAAGAACATATATGTCATAAAATCTAATGGTGAACTTGTCAGGCAAAGAGGGTGGTTTGATAATATTTTAAACCACAGACTTGATCCGGGAGATATGGTTTATGTGCCGTATGATTATACAAGAATAGATTTCCTTCAGCTGACGAAAGATGTCACGACCATCCTTTATCAATTGAGTCTTTCAGCTGCGACAGTCTATCAGCTGTCCCGATAAGCGGAGCTGCAATGAAGGCCTTTTCAGACATACTTGATCTTTTTTATGACAACATGCTTTTCGGCAGAGGTTTGAGCAGGATGACTTTAGAATCATACGGTAATGATCTTAAAAGGTATATTTTTTTTATGGAGAACAGGGGGCATGTCGGACCGGACGATGTTAAATCTTCGGATATAAGGGATTTTATCACTCTTCTGACTGATATGGGTCTTGCTCCATCTTCAGTATCCAGAAATGTTTCATCAATTAAGAGTTTTCATAAATTCTCGCTTGCAGAAGATTTGAGCTCTTCAGATCCTTCAGCGCATATAGAGGTTCCAAAAATGCCGAAAAATTTCCCTTTTGTAATGTCAGTTGAAGAGATAGATAAAATATTGTCATCAGTAGACACGAAAAATGCTCTCGGGAAAAGAGACAGGGCAATGATGGAAATTATGTACGCTTGCGGCCTTAGGGTGACAGAACTTCTCGGTATAGACTTCAACTCTGTTATTTTTCCGGAAGGAATAATTCGGGTTGTAGGAAAAAGAAACAAAGAAAGAGTGATACCTATCGGACCTGACGCACTGTCTTCTCTCAGAATATATTTGTCTGATGTGAGACCGGAACTTGCTTCGAAGGGTAACAGCAGAGGAACTCTTTTTCTGAATTCGCGAGGAGGCCGTATGTCCAGAATGGGTTTCTGGAAAATACTCAGAAAATATGTTAGGCTCTCAAACCTTTCAAATGAAATTCATCCGCATTCTTTCAGGCATTCTTTCGCCACACATCTTCTTGAAGGCGGGGCCGATTTGAGATCTGTTCAGGAGATGATGGGACATGCGGATATTTCCACAACGCAGATATATACTCATATAGACAGGGAGCATTTAAAGCAGGTTTACAGGCAGTATCATCCCAGGGGGGGTAAATGTTAATTCGCTTGAATATAATCTACCTGTTAGTTATATTTCTCTATGATAAAAGAGGGTCTTGCAAATAAATGAAAAACCTAGAATTATTTATAGCCGGCAGATATTTAAAGAGTAAAAGAAAGACTGCTTTCATATCAACTATCACATATATTTCATTTCTCGGTATAATGCTGGGAGTTGCTGTTCTTGTAATAGTGATGTCTGTAATGAACGGTTTTGAAACAGAAGTAAGAACAAGGTTTATATCCAATGATTCTCACATAAGGATAAGATCATTTAACGACAGGCCTTTTGCATTCGATGATGAACTGATATCCGTTTTAAGATCCGATTCTCTGATCAAAGGATATTCGCCTTTTATAGAATCTTACGGAATGATAAGGGCAGATTATACCGAAGGTGCTCTTGTCCGCGGAATAGACATTGAGACCATTTCTTCAGTTTCTGTTCTAAAAGATCAGATTCTGACGGGAGAATTAAGTTTTACAGGTAAAAAAACAGATCTTCCCGGAATTATCCTCGGAAAAGGAATGGCAGATAAAACGGTCTCAATAATCGGTAATGAGCTTTTTGTTATTTCTCCCGCCATATCAAGCACATTGTCGCAACCGCCTGTAATGAAGTTTGAAGTTACAGGGATATTTGAAACCGGTTTGGCCGAGATAGACGGTGGAATGGCCTATATTTCAATAGAATCAGCTCAAAGACTGTTCCGGATGCAGGATAATGTCAACGGGGTATATGTTCAGCTAAACTCGATAAAACACACAGACAGAGTAAGGGATTCTTTACGAAGCAGGCTTACATATCCGAGAACAGCGCTTTCCTGGAAAGACATGCACAGAAATCTATATGCATGGATGGAAATAGAAAAAATGATGATGGGTACGATATTGAGTCTTATAATAATAATTGCTGCGTTCAATATTTTATCGAGCCTGATCATGATAGTGATGGAAAAAAAACAGGAGATCGGGATACTGATGGCTATGGGTGTTACCCGAAGGTCCGTAATGAAAATTTTTATCTTTCAGGGTATGATGATAGGTATTGTGGGCACAATACTGGGTCTCCTTTTGGGAACAGCTGTATCGCTGATTCAGCTTGAATACAAAATAATTTCATTGCCGGGAGATATATATTTTATAAACGCCATGCCTATTCTGATTAAGGTGTCAGATCTGATCATAATCGGGTCGGTTTCACTTTTTCTTACATTTGTATCAACCCTATATCCTTCAAGACAGGCAGGAAAAATGCTTCCCGCACAGATAATAAGAGATGAATAAAAAGAGATTTTAAAATGCTGGTAAAAGTAGAAAAACTGTTCAAAAGCTATAATATGGGAGAAAAAAATATACCTGTACTAAGAGGTGTCGATTTTTGCGTTAATGAAGGAGAGATCGTCGCGGTAATGGGTAAGAGCGGTGCAGGAAAATCAACACTGTTAAACCTGATCGGTACACTCGACAGACCTGACAGCGGTGTTATAGAATTCCGGAATGAGAATATCCTATTGTTTTCCGATCGTAAGATTGCAGATTTCCGTAACAGAAATCTTGGTTTCGTTTTTCAGTTTCATTATCTCCTTCCCGAATTTACGGCACTTGAGAATATCATGCTTCCGGGATTAATAAGGGGGGATTCTCAAAGTTCCATTAAAAAAAGGGCCTGCGAGCTTCTTGAAACCGTCGGTCTGGCTGACAGAGCAGAGCATAAGAGCGGAGAACTGTCCGGGGGTGAACAACAGAGAATCGCTTTTGCCAGAGCTCTGGTTAACCGGCCTTCTCTTATCCTTGCGGACGAACCTTCAGGAAATCTTGATAACATTTCATCAGAGAATCTGCATAATATGATGTGGAAAATGGCAAGGGATGAAAAAACGGCTTTTATAATAGCCACGCACGACAGGAATCTTTCCGAGAAAGCAGACAGGATCGTTAATATAGTTGACGGGGTGATATAATGACCGTATGCGATAAATGCGGATCTAAGTTCGTGCTTTCAAGGATCGTAATTCAGGGTAACAACTCCAAAGAGGAAATGAATCTTTGTCCGGATTGTTTTAAAGAATTTGTCGGCAGTCATACGGACATGATGAAAGGCGAGGCCGGAAAAGCTGTCGGATTTATTCTTTCAGAAACAATGAAACTGATAAATTCAGGTATATTCCAAAATCACTCTCAGGCTACGGTTGCAAAATCAAATCAAAATAAAACTTTAAGGAAATGTCCTTACTGCTTTACTACAGAGAAAGATATCAGGATCAGGTCCAGAGCAGGATGTGCCGTATGCTACAGTTATTTCTCCCGCGAGATCGATCTCTTTCTATTCAGTGAGACAGGAATGACAGCAGAAATGAAGTCAGAAAAGATCCGGCCGTCGGCAGAAAATATTAAGATATTGAAGAAAAAGCTTGATCTGGCTGTCAGGTCAGAAAATTATGAACTGGCAGCATCTTTAAGGGATGAAATATTTTTTTTGAAAAAAATTAAAAGGGGGTTATGAAATATGAATACGTTGATCGTACTGACAGGTCTTATTTTTTGTGCTTTCTGCAGCGGCGGAACCAGACCCGGAAATGATATACCCACACCCTTTTGGCAGCAGTCGGAAACATTAAATATCCAGCTTGGAGTTAGAGACAGGAACGGCTCGCTTGAGTACTATGATGCTGTTTTTCTGGTTCAGAGAAAAGATGATGATACCGAATACAAAAAAAAGCTGAGAGTGAAAACAGATGAATGGGGTTTCGCATATTTTCCGGATGATTTTGATGTCAGAGTTTCTGACGGTGAATATATTTGGAATTGCACCGTGGACGGAAGAATAGTTTCGTACGGAGATTTTATTTACAGCAAAGATCAGAGAAAAATTACAATACCTAAAAAACCCTAATGAAGATCGGAATACTTACAGCTACAATAACAGAGTCAGATCATTTCCCGAATATAATCGCATTAAAAACCATCGGCGAACAAAAGGGTCATTGTGTAGATGTGTTTAAAAACGGAGAATTCACTCTTCTTGTAGCAAAAGGGTACACTAAGGTTTGTTATGCCGGAAAAGAAATTAATACAGGGGATTACGATATTATACTCAACAGACTTTCGGTAAGAGAAAAAAGCAATGCGGAGTATTACATAATCAACGAGTTTTCAAAAGCCGGAGTCCCTGTCATAAATTCGCCTGAATCTATCATGAAAGCAAGAAACAAACTCTATTCCCTTCAGTTGATGTCATCTATGGGCATAAACATATCAAGATCTGCTGTGATAAGAAGACCTGAAGATGTTAGTGTTATCTTGAAAGATTTCACCTATCCTATGGTGATAAAAAATATTTTCGGATCTCTCGGAAGTTCATCGCTGATAGTATATGACACCAAGCAGCTTGTTTCGACTATCGACTATATATGGAATATTAACAGGAATGAGATATTCCTGATACAGGATTTTATAAGATCGTCTGACGGAAAAACTACGGACTACAGGGTTTTCGTAATGGGAGGAGAAATAATAGCTTCTATGAAAAGAACAAATTCAGACAACGATTTCAGGGCGAATTATAAACGGGGTGCAAAAGTGGAACCTGCGCTTCTAACCGAAACAGAATCGGAACAATGTCTGAAAGTTTCTGAAGTTTTCGGTTTGGAGATAGCGGGAGTAGATTTTATCAGAACTGAATGCGGCCCCGTATTTCTCGAGATAAACTCCAACCCGGGTCTTGAAGGGATCAGATCAGCTACAAGAACCGGATCATTTGATATTCTTGAAAAAATTATCGATAAACTGGGTGAGTACAAAAAATGAAAAAAGCCATCAGTCTTTTATTTATTATTTTAATGATATCCTGCAGTAAAGATAAAGATAATACATCGCTCTCATATGAAATTTTGAATGTATATCCTCATAACACATCTTACTTCACTCAGGGTTTTGAATTCTATAACGGTATTCTTTTCGAAGGTACAGGTCAGTACAACCGTTCAAAACTGATAAAGTATGATCTTTACAGCGGTGAAATATTCGGCCGGGTAGATCTCCCTTCGTCTTATTTCGGAGAAGGAATTACTGTAATGAACGGAAAGGTATATCAGCTTACATGGTTTGCAGGAAAGTGCTTTATTTATGATTCTGATACATTAGAAAAAACCGGGGAGTTTTCTTATTACGGTGAAGGATGGGGGCTGTGCAACGACGGGGAAAACCTTATAATGAGTAATGGTACCAGTACGATACTTTTCAGAGACCCTCATGATTTTAGTGTCAGAAGGAGTATTTCAGTTAAAGAAAGTAGCGGTAATTATGTAAACAGGATTAATGAACTCGAATATGTTGAAGGAAGAATATTTGCGAATATATGGGAATATGATGATATTATCGAAATAGACCCCGAGACCGGAGTTATAAAGGGCAGATATGATCTTAGCGATCTCAGGAAGACAGCTTTAAAGAAAAACCCTAAATCCGATGTGCTTAACGGGATAGCTTACAAGAACGGCAGTTTTTTCGTTACGGGAAAGTACTGGCCTTATATTTTTGAACTGATTTTAGAAGGGGGTTACAGATAATTACCCGAAAAACGACCTAAAAAACGCTTGACATAAAAAAGCTTAGAGTTTATATTTGGCACTGCTTTTTAAAAGCGGTCGGGAAAGTAGCTCAGTCGGTAGAGCACCGCCCTTTTAAGGCGATGGTCGACGGTTCGAGCCCGTCCTTTCTCACAAAGCCCCGAATTTCGGGGTTTTTTTTATTTTACTGTGAAATTTGCGAAAACCATTTTTTTTTCTTACATTCAAAGATGAATGAAACATAAACATTGGTTGAGAATTAATTAAAAAGGAGGAAGTTTTGTTTGAAATCAAAGTATTTGATCAAAAACACATGCCAACAGAAAAAGAAAAAAACGATGTATTGGATTTTTTGTATAAACATCTTGAAAACTACGGCGATCCCAAAGAGGATATATTGAAAGCCATGGACTACGCGCTTAAACAAACCGAATCTTTCGGAGGTTTTATTCTCTCGGGAACAGAGAATGGTGAAGTCACAGGAGCTGTGATCGTAAACAGGACAGGAATGAAGGATTATATCCCTGAGAATATATTGGTCTACATTGCTACTCATAAAGATCACAGGGGCAAAGGACTCGGAAAAAAACTCATGAAAAAAGCTGTTGAGACCTCAGACGGGTCTCTTGCCTTGCATGTAGAACCCGACAATCCGGCAAGATTCTTGTACGAAAAGATCGGGTTTACAGCAAAATATATAGAGATGCGCTATAAAAAATAGGGACATGAATGGCTTACATAACTTTGAATAGAAAAAAGCTTGAGAAGAATTTTAAGTATCTCGACAGGATATTTAAAAAGAACAATATAAAATGGTCAGTAGTTACAAAACTTTTGTGCGGCAATAAACTTTACATAGGGGAGCTTCTCAAGCTGAATGTTTTTCAGGCTGCGGATTCCAGAATATCTAATCTGCGAACGATAAAGTCACTAAAGCCTGAGATTGAGACGATTTATATCAAACCGCCTGCAAAGCATGCCGTAAGCAATGTTGTGAGATATGCAGATATCAGTCTCAATACCAGTATAACTGTTATAAAAATGCTCTCAAAGGAAGCTTTAAAACAAAACAAGATACATAAGATCATAATCATGATAGAAATGGGAGAGCTCCGTGAAGGCATAATGCGTGACGACCTGATAGATTTTTACTCCAGCGTGTTCGAGCTGCCTAACATTGAAGTTGCCGGAATAGGAACCAATCTGGCGTGTCTTTACGGTGTGCTGCCGAACAATGACAAACTTATTCAACTCAGTCTTTACAAACAGCTCATAGATGCGACCTTTAATAAAAAAATACCACTTGTTTCGGGCGGCGCATCTGTAACGATACCTCTTATATTTAACCGTACGCTTCCTAAAGGGATTAATCATTTCAGAGTGGGGGAGACGCTGTTTCTCGGCACTGATGTTTATCATGATACAACTTTTGAAAAGATGCATAACGATGTATTCAGGCTTTTTGCAGAGATAATTGAGCTTATAGAAAAGCCTGTTGTTCCTATGGGTGAAATGGGTACTAATGTTCAGGGAGAAGCAGCGGAAATTAAAGAGGAAGACTACGGTAAAACTACAAAAAGGGCACTTATTGATATAGGGCTTTTAGACATCGAGGAAAATCAGATTTTTCCTCTTGATGGCGATATTAGTATTGTAGGCGCGAGCTCGGATATGATAGTGATAGATCTCGGTGACAACGAAAAAAAATATAAGGTTGGTGATTTTCTTGAGTTCCGCATGACCTATATGGGAACGGTCAGGATCATGAACTCTAAATATATAGAGAAACGCCTTGCTGAAAATAATTAGTTCTTATCAGGATATTTTTCCGCAATAGCCTTTATCACAGTCAGGGATTTGAAAAACGCATCAACGACTTCGGGATCGAATTTGGTGCCTGAAAGATGTTTAATCTCTTCAATCACATCTTCTTCTTTCCATGCTTCCTTATAGACTCTCTTGCACGACAATGCATCGTAAACATCTGCCACAGCTACTATCCTTCCGAATATTGAAATATCCTCTCCCTTCGGCTTTTTCGGATATCCTGTTCCGTCCCAGTTCTCGTGATGCGATACCGCTATCACAGCGGCTATCCTGTCGAAGCGGGATTCCGTATTGGTAAAAAGCTCGGCTCCAAGTGTCGTATGCTGCTTCATAACTTCATACTCTTCGGGTGTCAGTTTGGCAGGTTTTTTCAGTATAGTATCAGATATAGCCACTTTTCCGACATCATGAAGCATGGCTGCCATACGGAGAACATCCCTGTTGGAATCTATCTCTTTTCTGTCAAGACCTCTCTTATTGGCCCATCTTTCATATATTTCGACAGAATAAGCAGCAACCCTGTTAACATGGGCACCGGTTTCCTTCGGATCGCGCAGTTCGGCCATGTGGATCATTCTCAATAGAAGTGTTCTGGTCATTCTCGCATTCTTCATTGCGATGCTCGCCGTCGAGGCGAAATGTTTTATGAAAAGCGCGTCATCTTCTGTAAATTCGATTATGTTCCCGTCATTGTCCTTCGCATTAATGACCTGAATAACACCGATCACCTCATCAGTTTCGTACCTCAGAGGAACCGTAAGCATAGATTTCGTTCTGTATCCGGATTTTTTATCGAATTCCACATCGAAATAGTATCCGCATCCCGAACAGAGATTATAAACATCGGGAATATTTAGCACTTCTCCCGTTGATGCCACATATCCGGCGACCGAGGAGTGTTTGTCAATAATAATGCTGAAGTCTTTATATATCAGCTTTTCGCCTTTCGGAAGTTTACCTTGTAGAGTATCATTCTGAGCATGACTGAAATGCAGAAGGTCGCCCTCCCTGGAATAAATCGTTCCCGCATCAGCATTCACGCAGGCTCTCGCCTCAAAAAGTATTCTTTCAAGCAGAATATCAATATCCTTGATCGTACTCAGTTCAGTGCTCAGTCTGATTATTTCGTTAAGTTTTTCTCTCTCGTTCATAAACTCTCCGTTTTTTTCCAAGATAACACTTTAAATATACTTTTAAATATGATATGTGTCAATTACCAAAAATATAAAGCCCTGTTCGCCCGGGCCTTAAAAGATCATTCGCTGACCGCTACCACATAATAAAATCTCTTTATTTCTGCCCCGGGAGCAGTCCATCCAAGTCCTTCGAACAGTCCTTCATCGCTTACATCAGTGAAATCACCTGAAGGATCATCAGAAGCGAACACCTTGTACGATCCGGCGTTGGAAACCTCATCCCAGATCAGATTAACTTCACCGGACGCAAGATAGGTTATTTGCGGATTTAGCGGAGCGTTCAATGTAATTTTTGTAAAAGACTGCTCGGTCGCAAAAGAAGATCCGATGAATCTGTTATCCAGTGTCTGGACGCTCCAGTAATATGTGCCGTCAGGCAAATCTTTGATTGTCCATTCCGTGTTATGAAAAGCGTTGCCGCCTGAAACTATCCGTCTCCTGCCCTGCGGGATGCTACTTAGGGATGCAACAATGTTGTTAGGATTTCCTTCCGTCCTTATATAAAGATTATATGTCAGTGCATTCTGCGGTGTTTGCGTGCTGTGTCCTTTTGACCATGTAAGTGTGATATTATCGCCCTTTTGAGAAGCATTAAGATTAGAAGGAGCAAACGGCTGTGAATACTCTCCGGAATTGTTCCGATATATGAAGGTTCCAGGATAACCTCCGCTAATTCTGCCACACAATAACATGTCCAGAGTTCTGTTGGAAAAATTGATCGTATGGGAAATATTGCCGTGAGTAACTGCATCCAACCAATGAATAAAACCAGGTATCTCTGTGAATGTGTCATTCCCATCATAACGATACATATATGAATATTCTCCCTGAGGTAATTCTCCAGTTATAATTACATTGAGATGTCCGTCGTTGTTATAGTCAGCCCAGACAGCATTCGCGTATTTTATGCCCGGAAGATTTGCATTTATATCAGTAAAAACATCATTCGAATCGTTCCTGTAAATCTTTGTTGCGTAACCCTGAGATGTCTCTCCTGAGATCAGCACATCCAAAAGGCCGTCACTGTTATAGTCTCCCCAAAGTACCGTTCCCGGATAGACCGATAACAGATCTGCATTGATATCAGTAAAGGTGCCGTCACCATTGTTTCTGAATATTTTTGTAAATTTCGTAGAGCCATCATACCCAGAAATGAGTATATCTTTGAAACCATTATTGTTGTAATCACCTATATCAAGGCTGCTTCCGGAAATGTTTTCCATTATAGTCGGAATTTCAATAAATGAGTCATTGCCCATGTTTTTGTACAGTTTTGTATATCTTTCGAAATAACCTCCAAAAGAAAAATTATAAACGTAGTTGTAACCTGTAAGAATAATATCAAGTAATCCGTCATTATCATAATCGAACCAGAGAGCTTTTCCGTAAGCCATATTTTGTAGAGGAACATTAATGTCTGTAAAGGTACCGTCTCCGTTGTTTTTGTATATTTTTGCTATCGTGTAATATTCATAATCCCAGTCAACATATTTGCCCATAAGCAGCAGATCAGCATATCCGTTGTTGTTATAGTCGCCCCATGCCGCAGAACCGTGTATTACACCAGTTATTCCCGCATTGATCTCCGTGTACTGATAATTTCCGTCATTTCGGTAAAGTTTAGAAACTATAGTTCCGTCACTGGTTTTACCGGCCATAAAAAGATCCAAAAGGCCGTCATTGTTGAAATCCCCCCAGACCGATGTGCTTTCTGTCAGTCCGGGCAATGAAGAATTTACTACTTCAAACATTTGAGAATATAATATACAAACTGTTACCACTGACATCAAAAAGATATGCTTTTTCATAACCGGGGTCTCCTTTAATCAAATTGAGAAGGTAAAGCCAATATAATGCTTTATCGATTTTTCTGCAATAAATATTTTTATTTTGATTTTTTACAGTCTGCTTCATATATTACACCCCATGGAAGACGCAAACATTTTATTCGCATTTCTTTTGACTCTTTTCGCCGGGCTTTCGACGGGCATCGGTAGCCTCATGGCTTTTATGTCGAAAGGTTTCAATCCGAAATTTCTTGCCGGCTCTTTAGGTTTTTCGGCCGGAGTGATGATATATGTGTCCTTTGTCGAGATTCTGGATGAAGCAAAAGAGTCCCTTATGGAAAATTACGGTGACTCTACCGGATATCTTCTTACAGTCATAGCTTTCTTTTCCGGCATAGCCCTAATAGCTGTTATTGACAAACTGGTACCCTCTTTCGAAAACCCTCACGAGCTTAAATGCGTCGAGGATTGTGATGAAAAGTTAAAAGACAGAAAGCTTATGAGAATGGGCGTGATGTCGGCACTTGCGATCGCAATTCATAATTTTCCCGAAGGGTTGGCGACCTTTATGGCCGCTATCGAGAATCCTGCGCTCGGAGTGAGCATTGCGATAGCTATCGCGATACACAACATTCCGGAAGGGATCGCCGTTTCGGTGCCGATCTATTATGCCACTAAAAGCAGGAAGAAGGCGTTCTGGTTCTCTTTCGCTTCCGGTCTTGCCGAACCGCTCGGTGCGCTTGTGGGGTACTATTTACTTCTTCAGTTTTTCAGTCCGGCTCTTTTCGGGACCGTTTTCGCCGGTGTCGCGGGGATCATGGTATTCATCTCGCTTGACGAGCTTCTACCCACCGCCGAAAAATACGGCGAGCACCACATCGCGATCTACGGGCTTGTTTCCGGCATGGCCGTGATGGCAGTTAGCCTTTTAATGCTTCAATAATTCAATACCAGAATATCTAGAACTCAATTCCCATCTTAGCCTTGATCCCGTTATCGTAACAGTGTTTGATCTTTTTCATTTCAGTCACGGTATCGGCAAGTTCTATCAGACTCGGGTCAGCATCGCGTCCGGTGAGGATGATGTTGAGCCTTTCGGGCTTTTTGCTCAGAATATCATAAAGCTCTTCGATCTCTATAAATTTAAAATTAGTAAGATAAGTTATTTCGTCAAGAACGACCAAGTCGTATTCGTCAGAAGCGATCTTCTGCTTTGCCAGCTCGAATCCTTCCCTTGCCGCAGCTTTGTCTTTTTCC
>SLFX01000054.1 GCA_007124045.1 Candidatus Delongbacteria bacterium
CACCCAAGGGCAACATCAGACGGATCAATGTCAATATCGCCGCGATGGAGGCTGAGCACTACAAGAGGCTCAATACGGCGGGCATCGGCACATATCAGCTTTTCCAGGAGACCTATCACGAGGATACATACAGAAAGATGCACAAGTCCGGACCGAAATCAGACTATATTTATCACCTCGGCGCTATGGACAGGGCGATGGAAGGCGGAATCAGCGATGTGGGCGTGGGAATTCTGTTCGGGCTGACCGACTATAAATACGAGATACTCGCCCTTCTGCAGCACATAAAGCACCTCGAGAACAGATTCGGGGTAGGGCCTCACACGATCTCAGTGCCCAGACTTGAGCCCGCTACAGGTTCGGATGTTTCCGCGAATCCTCCAAGCCCGGTCACGGACAGCGATTTCAGAAAGATAATCGCGATCTTGAGAATCACCGTACCTTACACAGGAATAATTCTCTCCACGAGAGAGACCGCGGAAACGAGAAGGGAAGCACTGCATCTCGGCGTTTCGCAGATCAGCGCAGGCTCAAAATCGGATCCGGGCGGCTACACGAAGAAGGATCACACCGATGCGCAGTTCTCCCTCGGTGACCACAGATCGCTTGCTGAAGTGATCGAAGACATAGTGGACTTTGACCACATTCCGAGTTTCTGCACAGGATGCTACAGGCTCGGTCGTGTAGGGAAGGATTTCATGGATCTCGCCAAGCCGGGTGCAATTAAGGCTCACTGCTATCCAAATGCCATCTTCACCTTCACAGAATACCTCGAGGATTTCGCAAATGACAAACTCAGGGAAAAAGGCTACGCGCTTATAGAAAAGACAATAAAAGAGAGCATCACGAATGAGAAACTTGCCGAAGGCGTGAGGAAGAACATGGACGCGATCAAAAAAGGCAAAAGGGACATTTACTACTAAAGGGCTAATATATGATGACAAAAGACGATATTGTAAAACTGCTATCTATCAAATCTAAAGATGAGCATGAGGCTCTTATAGAAAAAGCGGGCAGTCTCAGGAATGAAACTCTCGGCAACAGAGTCTATTTCAGAGGGCTTATAGAGTATTCGAACATCTGCGCTAAAAACTGCTACTACTGCGGGATCAGGAGCGGCAATTCTAAGCAGGAAAGATACACAATGACCGATGATGAGGTGCTTGACTGCGCCCGTTTCGCCTACAATACAAAGTACGGAAGCATCGTGATACAGGCGGGTGAAAGAAGCGATAAAGCTTTTGTTGATAAGATCGAGTTTCTGCTTAAAGAGATAAAAAAACTGTCGGACGGAAATCTGGGCATAACACTTTCTCTCGGAGAGCAGTCGGATGAGACTTTTAAGCGCTGGTTCGAAGCCGGAGCACACAGATATCTTATCAGGATAGAGACATCAGACCCGAAACTTTACAAAAAGTATCACCCTGACGACAAATTTCACAGCTACGATGAAAGGCTTGAGTCGCTTAACAGGCTCAGGAATCACGGCTATCAGGTCGGAACAGGTGTGATGATAGGGCTTCCCGGACAGACTGTGGAGGATCTTGCGAACGACCTTCTGTTCATAAAAAAACTTGATGTTGATATGGTCGGAATGGGCCCGTATATCGAGAATGAGAATACACCGCTTTACGACAGGCGCGGAGAACTGATCCCTTCAAAGGACAGATTCGAACTTTCCTTGAGGATGATAGCGGTGTTACGACTGCTGATGCCCGATATCAACACGGCCGCTACAACTGCGATGCAGACACTTGACCCTCTCGGCAGGGAAAAGGCTATCAGGGCGGGTGCGAACATAATCATGCCTAACCTTACGCCTGTAAAATACCGCGAGAATTACCTTTTATACGAAGGCAAACCCTGCCTCGACGAGGACGCCGCAAAATGCGCGGGATGCATTACCGGAAGGATAAGATCAACAGGAGCGGAAGTAGGCTTCGGCGAATGGGGGGATTCAAAACATTTTAAGCGTAGGACGGAAGGAAAATGAAAAGGATCAATATCGGGATATTCGGGCGGGTCAATTCGGGAAAGTCAACCCTGATGAACCTTCTCACTCAGCACGAAACATCAATCGTGGACAGCACTCCGGGAACGACTGCTGATGTTAAAACAACGGTAATGGAGATCCACGGCATCGGTCCCGTCAAAATATTTGACACAGCAGGCACGGACGAAAAAGGAGTCCTCGGCGACAAGAAAAAGGAAAAAACTTTTGCTGCACTCAAAAGGTCGGATATAATTCTTCTCGTCATCAATGAAAAAAGTGCTGCATATCATTCGTCAGACTTCGCATCAGAGACCGAAATATTAGATCTCGCCGCATCAAGGAACAAAGAGATATTCATCGTTTTCAACAAGTTTAAGGATCAGGAATATGCTTTAAACATCGTGCGTGAAAAGATAGATCCCGATAAAAAATTCAATTCGCTCGAAATTGATCTTAATGACAGTTCAAATTATATTAAGCTCATAGATTTTTTCAAACAGCACTCAAAAATCACCGTCACAAGAACGCCGCTTCTGCCCGATCTCGAGACAGATAAGATAGTCTTTCTAAATATCCCGATAGACGAGGAGTCCCCCGAAGGCAGATTTTTGCGCCCTCAGATGATGATCGAGGAATACCTTGTAAGAAGATATATTCCCACATTTGCGTACAGGATGGATCTCGCCGCAGCAAGAAGCGAAAATCCGGAAGAATCGGCCGAAGAGAAGAACAGGTTCGACGCTTTCATATCCCACCTGAACCGTGAAGGCAAACTTCAGCTTCTCATAACAGACTCGCAGGCAATGGATATCATCTCCAAATGGACGAAAGACGCGCCTTACATGGTCACGACATTCTCGATCGTGATGATAAATTTTTTAAGCTCAGGCAACCTAAAGCTGTTCGTTGAAGGCGTAAAAGCGTTTTCAAATCTCAAACCCGGCGATAAAGTCATGATAGCCGAAGGCTGCAACCACGACAGAAAAGCCGAGGACATAGGCACAGTTCAAATACCCAAAAAGATCGAGCAGATCTACGGCAAAGGCGCGATACAGGTTGACCACTATTTCGGACGCGTTTTCGCCGACTACGACAGGCTCAAAGAGTACAAACTCGTCATCCACTGCGGCGGCTGCATGCTCGA
>SLFX01000030.1 GCA_007124045.1 Candidatus Delongbacteria bacterium
TGCCTGGCCTGCATTAGAAATCTTTCAAGCGTTTTCATATCCTTATCATTAAGCGCAAGTTCGCTTCTGTTCCTCGCCGGAGCATTCACCCAGGGGGGATTGAACATGATCAGGTCGAATTTCTCGTCTATATGTTCAAAAAGATCGGCAGATTCTCTGTAAATATATTTATTCTTTTCAAGAAAATCCTCACCTAAGTTATGAATGTTATACAGTGTCGATGCAATTGACTCTGGCAGAATGTCTGAAAAGTGCAGCTCCGATCTTTCAAATAATGATCCTGCCAGAATTGTCAGCACGCCCGATCCACACCCCATGTCGAGTATTTTTAATCCGGATCTTAAGTTTATATCTGAAATTGCCTGTCTGAAAAGTTCGATCGTTTCCTGAGATCTGGGCATTAGTACATTCGGTCCGCTGAATATTTTAGTTTTCGGAGTACTAAGGCTGATCCCTTCTTTTAAACAATTTTTTAAAGCAGAGAAGAATTTAAACGGTAAAAGAAACTCTGTGTCGGATATGTAGCTGCTAATATTTTCTCCGCAGAACGATACAAGGTAAGGAAAATTTGATTTTACTGTAAAAGAGGTTATTGAATTATTTTTTGCGGTTATAAGTATTCGGTTCAAAATTTCGCTTCTCGATCTTTCATACTCTCTTTTTCTGTTTCCCGAAAACTTTTTGTTCATTACTTTCAGTCTGTCCCGGTGCAAAACTATATCGTCAGTCCTTTTGCAGATATATTCGTACAGATCTGCGGTTCTTTTTTCATCAGAATTCTGTATTATTATATGTTTTTTTGACCGGAGATATTTTATTATCCTGTTGAAACTTGATGTGTCATTCAGATCAACAAAAACAAAACCGGACTCTTCGTTTATAAACTCTTTAAAAAGTCCTGGTACGAATATATCTCTATTTTTTATCTTCAGTAATGTCATGACAATTTTTTTTGTCGTAAGATAAAACAAAGACCCGGTTTAATCAAGAGTTTACCTTTGTAATATCATTATTGCAAAACGGATCATATCTCATTATATTTGCTACTGATGAACAGCTGTATAAGAAATATTTTATTCATTACCTTCTGTAGCCTTCGTGCTTTATTCCCCGTTGAAAACTCCGAAAGTACAAAAATCGGTCTTGCACTGTCCGGCGGAGGGATCAGAGGAATAGCCCACATAGGAGTTTTAAGAAGGCTGGAGGAAGAAGGTATAGAAATCGGTATGATATCGGGATCAAGCATGGGAGCACTGATAGGATCTCTTTATGCACTCGGTTACGACTCTTACGAGATAGAGGCAGTCGTTAAGCACGGTCTGGATGGGAGAGAGTTGTTCACGAACAGGCCGGACAGGGACAATACCGAGAATTATCTGAAAAGGACAGCTGACAGAACGGTCATTGAAATGGAGTTTACAGATTCGGGAATTCACCTGCCCAACGCACTCAACAATGGACACAGGGTCGAGAAAAAACTCAGGGAATTATTTTTCTCATCAGAATATTATAATGAGGATTTTGATGCTTTAAAATATCCTTTAAGAGTGGTATGTTCAGATATACATAACGGAGAAAAGGTGGTATTTGACAGAGGAAATCTTCCTACAATAGTTATGGGTTCGATTTCCTTTCCGGGTCTTTTCAGACCTGTAAAATACAAGCATATGAAACTTCTTGACGGCGGACTGACCGATAATCTTCCTACCGGTATTCTTTCCGGATGTGATGTTATTATTGCATCTAATATGACTTACGATACACCATCCAGGCCCGGAGAATATAATTTTATTGAACTTCTCGACAGAATATCTTTAACAATGACTAAGGCACATATAGAACAAAACATAGAGAAAGCTGATCTTGTTTTCAGACCGCAACTTGACGATATCAGATTTTCAGATATTGAAAACCCCGACTCTCTTATAGCGATAGGCTACAGGGAGGCGTGCAGAAATATGGAGAAACTGAAGAGCTTACTGGATCATAGAGAATTTGTTACTCATGATCAGAAAGAACTGCCAAATGAAATTGTTATAACCGGAAACACTGTTTTTTCTGATGATCACCTTATAAAAAGCTCATCTGAAAAAAATATTGTGAGTTTATCACAAAATGTTCTTTCAAAATACAGAAGCGAAGGTTTTATTTTCAGTACTGTCGATATCTCTTATGGTGCATCATCCGACACATTAAAAATCAACGAAGGTTTTGTTAAAAGAGTCAGTGTTACGGGAAATAAAAGGACCAGATCCAAATTTGTACGCGATGAGGTTTTTTTAAGGAATGACAGGCCTGTAACATTATCAGAAATAGAGAGAGGAGTTGATAATTTATACGGATCGGGACTTTTTCATAAAATCGGTTATATTGTTGATCATTATAATCAGGAGCTGACTTTTGTTGTAGAAGAAAAGCCTCACATAGTTGCGCGCCTGGGTGCAAATTATCAGACAGACAGGGGCTTTTTGGGGCTGTTGGAAATTTCCAACAAAAATTTACACGGTAAAAGAGCAGAGATATACGCTGGGGTTATATATGGAGAAAAGTTTAACAGGATCGAATTGTCCTATTACAACCCTTTTTTAAGAAGGTCAACTCTTTTTTTTGAATTGCAGCCCTACATACAGTTTAAAGAGAAGGATTTCTATGATAACGAATACAGAAAGATCAGAGAAGCTTCTTTTAACGAGAAAAGGGTTGGAGCAAAGATAAATCTCGGTTTTCAGCTATTCGATAATTATCAGAGTACATTCTCACTTGTTCAGGAAAAAATAACAGGAAATGATCTTCAGGACGACAGGACATCAGCTGTCTTTTCTGTTCTTGCAGACAGCAGGAACGATCATGTCGTTCCTTCAAGAGGTGTTTATTTTACCTGGAATATCGAATCGGGAATAATGAATTTTGAGACAGACAAAGCTTTTCAGAAGACATGGTGGGAGTTCACTGCTCATGGATCTGTTTCAAAAAGAATAATCACTGAAATTGGGGTAAGTGGCGGCACGGGAGATAATCTCGTTCCCGCATCAGAGCTTTTTTCCAGAGGGGGTTTTAACATGATACCCGGCACATATAACGGACAGTTCATTTCAGGTCAGTATTTTTCTTTAAAAGCAAAAAGCACTATTCTAATTACCAGCAGTGTTTTTGCCGATACATATTTTAGTACCGGATATCATCTTAACGGATTTTGGGACTCACCGGAAATTGAATGGCATCCCAAGGATTTTATCAACTCATTTAGTGCCGGAATAATTCTGAATACCACTTTGGGCCCAATTGAGTCAGGATGGGGATTAACTGCCGGAAATGGAAGTATTAGAGCGAATAACAGGTTTTTTCTTACAGTCGGGTACAACTTGCTCTAACGAAAAACATAATATAAAATTCTATATTTTTCTATTGACATTACTTCAGCTTAAGCTATATATTCGCTTGATTTTCAAGAATGGAATTAAAATAGACAGGGAAAGATATGATAGAACTGGATATTGATGAAATAATCAGAGCAATGCACGAAAGATCGGAAGAAATAACTTACTACCTGAACAAGGATACCGGCGAGATAGTATACATTGATGAGAGTATAGCTGCAAGCGTTGAGGATGACTACGAACAGCAGCTTACAGCACTCGAAGAATGGAGCAGCGATGCGGAAGATGACGATATGTATCATGAAAAAATATATTCACCTACCGAAGAGGTTGATGAGAAAGAGCTTATTAAGCGAATACGGTTCATCAAACAGGATGATTATGAGCCGATACCCACTATAACCATACTGGAAGTGAAAAAAATAATCGAAGAATATCTTTATATTGAAGAAGAATTTAGCGAAGCTCTTAAAATTACGATCAGGACTTCAATAGCGAACCTGAATAATATTGAAGATATTGATGAAGTTCTGTTAAAGCATATAGGCGATAAGGAAAAGTGGGATAACTACTACCAATCTGTTGTAAGAAAAAAGGTTGAGAACTGGCTTGGGGGGCTCGGATTTTACGGATGATGTCCTTCATCTAGGGTCTCATGAGTATGCCTGTGATGATCTACTCACAATACACAAAGCCGGAAGGAACTCTGAAGTTCGATGATCTTGTTTTGTGTGCAAAAAGAAACAACATAAGTGCATTGGCACTCACGGATCACGGAAATTTTTCGGGAATCATGGAATTTTATTCCAAATGTTTGGATAATGCAATAAAGCCGGTGGTCGGTATTGATCTTTTTTGCAGGCTTAACAATGGCAGATACACAAGGCTAAATATCCTTATAAAGAACTACAATGGATACAAGAACATGCTAAGTGTCGTCAGCAGGATTAAAAAAGACGGAAGATGCTCTTATTTTGATATTGATGATGTCGTTGAACTGAATAACTGCTATTTGTGTGTCAATATGTACAGTACCGATATATTGTCCGAAGAAATGGCTATAGAAAAAGATCTGAACTATCTTTTCAGTCAGTTTAAAGCGACAGGAATAAATCTAGGGAGTGTTTTTTTAAATTATGTGATCTGTGAAGATAAGTATAATATTCAGATTTTGAAAGATGTTATCAGATTCAGCAAAGAAACGGGAATAAAAACTATTGCGTGTAATCCTGTTTACTATCTGGAAAAAGGAATGCATGGAGTAAAAAAGTTCGCCTGTCATATTTCCGGATCAGGGATTGCAGATGTAGAGAGTAAAAGTCAGTATGTGTTATTTTTTAAAGAAAATATTGACAAGTATCCTGATGATGCATTGAATAACACCGGTACGGTTATAAATTCCTGCAATTTTTTAATAGAGGATATTCCGGAGAGATTCCCCAGAATGAAATTCAGATACCATTCTGATCAGCCGGGTTTTTATGACCTTAAAGAAAAGGTAAGGGCTTTTTCATCGGTGCTTAAAGAAGAGTTGAGGCAAACAGTAATAGAAGAGCTTGCTTTTATCCGTAAAAATAATATATCTGATATTATACTTTTTCTTATTGATGCAAAAAATCACTATTACGAAATTTACGGCAAAAAAATATTTTTTTCCGGTTTTATGAGCGACCTTTTCATCCCGTATTTATTCGACCTCACCCTTTCATCGCCCGTATTTGCATCATTTACATACCACAGATCCGTACTGGCGAACAAAAAGATCACTCCTGTTGTGAGTGTAATCGTATCTCCCGATGAAAGACAAAATCTTTATGACTTCCTGTCTCAAAAATTTTCAGTAAAATCCATTTGTTTTCTGAGCGAGTATGTCAAATGGCAGTTCAATACTCTGTTAGCTTTGGCAGAAAAGGAATTCGGGCTCGATTCTAAGCTTTCAGAGGAGCTTAGATCAGCACATTCCAAAATTCCCAGAAATATGGCTTTTACTTTTACCGGAAGTAAAGATATTAACGATTTGCTGTCCGGCTATCCGGATTGCAGAGATGTTGTCGAAAAATGTATCCTCATGTCTGATTCTTTTAAGAACTATAACACAAATACGGGTGAGCTTGTTATCTGTGATGAAAAAATATCTGAAGTGTTACCTGTACAATACGGATCAAAAGATACAACGATCGGTATTTCGTTTTATAACACGCATACAGCAAAACATTTCGGGGTATGGAATATAAATATAGAATCAATGTCTTATCTGGATATCCGGGACCATTTTGAAATGGGGCCTGTCGATATTGATCAGCTCAAAGAATTATTCAATAAACTTACAGAGTGCATAAAGGCTGATGATCTTAGCCTTATTCCTTATTTTTCCCACAATAACGAAAGGATGAAGTATCTCGAAACCGGCAGCAGTTACATTTGGAATCTCATACTTTATCTGGACTCTTATCATACTAACCTGTCTTTTATTTTCAACAGACCGCCACCGGAGCATCCGCGCCTTAAATTTAAAAAAGAACTTGATGCGACCAGAGGTTTTATTATATACAAAGAGCAGCTTTATTTTATTTGTGACAGATTATTCAAAGCAAAAGAAGCGACTTATTTAAAAAGGAAGCTTTGTGAAGCGTCCGGAATAATACAGTTCAACACTATGCTCAAACAGATCGCTGAAGAAGACAGAAACAAAACCGAATCCTGTGATTTTCTTCAAAAAGCCGTACATCCGGGAATTTTTCATTTGTCTTTTTCAGATACTCTTACAAGGGTCATAATCGCCTTGAGAATGCTTGATTTGAGAACTTATAAGAAATATGATCTTTATGAGTATGTTTTTTGCCGGGAGGTAAACTCAAACACTGACTGGAGAAAATACATTTCCGAGATGGTCTCTCTGGGTTATAAATTCAAGAGAATATCATTTACGGATCCGGTCCGGAAAATAAAAATTACTGACAGAACCGTCACTCTGCCTCCGTACTGCATAAAAGGCATCTCTCCGAATATGTCGGAATACATTTGCCGATTCTGCGAAAATTCGTTTATTGATTCTTTCAGTTTCTTTTTAGAAAAAACAGACAGGAGTTTAATAAAACACAAAATAATAGACCTGCTGATAAAAACAGGTTTTTTTGGTGATCTTAATCCCAACATGAAACAACTTGAGAAAATAAATGATCTCTTTTTTAAAAACCTGAAAACTGATGATAAGGAGCAGCCGGTACTTTTTGAAAACTCCCAGATCGACATGTCCACACAAACTCCCGAAAAGGATTATACAGAAGAAGAGAAAGCGGGATTTATCGAAGATTTAATCGGTCGGGGCATTTCATTTGCCTGTGACAATAAACAATATGAATCTGCCGAAAATATACAAAATCTTATGATATCTCTGCACTCGGACGAAGCGGAAAAACTGGAATGGCTTTCAGAAGAACTTTCCGAACAAGGAAAATGCAATGTAGAAGTTTATTTCCATGACACAAAAAAAACTCTCCAAATGAAAAGACCCGTTATCGCAAACGGGCTCTTCATATATAAGCTGAGGAAAAGGTTCTCAGCTTCACAGTATTATTTTGAAATGATCAGCGAATAATTATTCCCGATATTATATTTTTCCGTCAATGATTCTTAATATCGCTTCGGTATCACTATCAACATTATCGAGTATATCGTTCATTTCTTTCAGGGTCTTTATTTTATAATCGTCAGATTCATCAAAACCGGACAGGTTTATCCTTACATTTAATCCTGCTCCTTTTACGCCTGAATTTATAAGTAATGCAGCTACGCCTGCATCGCTGGCGGCATTTGTGTTGCCGATTTCGGCCACTTGTTTTATAATTGGCACAAGCTCCATTATTTTTTTCATTACTTTTAAGGGGACATCGGTTGCAAGAACAGTAGCGTCATAATAAGCTTCTTCCGCTTTTTCGACCTCGTTCGTGTCATTAGATTTTTTAGCCTTCGATCTCATTGAGAGTGCTTCCATAAGAACATTGAAAGCGTCGGTATCGGCATCGATCAGAGAATTAAGTTCATTTTTTCTGTTCTGGAGGTCTTTGGCTATTGAGTTGACTTTTTCATTAAACTGTTTATAGCCTTTTTTATCATAAGTCAGATTCATTACCATTGCTCCAAGACTGGCTGCAAGTGTGCCGCAAAGGGCTGCTACAGAACCGCCTCCAGGCGCGGGAGCATCGGAAGAAAGCATGTCATTGAACTCTGTTACTGTCATATCAACAAGTTTGCCCGGTTTGGAGATCATGTACTCGATTATTTTTTCTTCAGGTTTAAACTCAGCTACATCAGAGAGTCCGAGAGACTGGATAGCGATCTTGATCAGTTCATCATCCGGAACGCCTGCGCATGAACCCTGCTTTTCCATATAGTGGATACCGGCTTTGATAACAGCATCTTTGGGAACAACACCCACAACTTCACTGCCTGTAGCCCTAAGGCCTCTTTCTTCCGCCTGCCTTGATATTTCATCGAATACATCATGCATTGAAGTAATGTGATAATTTGTGAGGTTTATTGATATCTGAGCCCGCTTATAGTCGTCAACATACCATCCGATCGCTTTGCAGTTTTTGAATACTCCGGGCTTTTTTACCTTCTTGCCGTTGGCATCCTTTACGATTTTATCGTTTTCATCCCTCATTGTTCTGCCCTGCTCTCTGATATTGAGAGCAATATCATGAGCCAGTTTGGCATTATTTGTATTAAGGTTTACATTGTATGCGATAAGAAAATCTCTCGCGCTTACAGCTGTTGCGCCCTGTTTTGGTCTGAATTCAGACGGGCCAGCATCAGGTTTTCTCGCAGGGTCTTTCAAATTCGATTCCAGTGCCTCGTATTCGCCCTGTCTGACCCATGCAAGGTTTTTTCTTTCCGGAGCTTTAGCGGCATATTCGTAGAAGAAAACCGGATAATCAAGTTCATCTCCCAGTTTTTTCCCCAAGTCATGAGCGACCTGAACGCACTCATCCATGGTAATACCGCTGACAGGAATAACGGGACAAACATCGCATGCTCCGAAACGGGGATGTGCGCCTTTATGTTTTGTCATATCTATAAGTTCGTGTGATTTTTTTATTGCGTTAAAAGCAGCTTCCTTTACGCTTTCCGGATCTCCGACAAATGTTACGACGGTTCTATTAGTGTCAAAACCGGGATCAACATCAAGAAGACGGACACCCTTTATTTTTTTAATCTCGTCAGTGATCTGGTCAATTACTGCCATGTTCCTTCCTTCGCTAAAATTCGGGACACATTCAACTATTTTCATTCTAAAACTCCTTTTTTATTCCGATTTTGTACAAAGATAATCGAAAAATCAGTTCAAACAAAGAAATTATTTATGATATTTTACATTGAAATATAGAAATTTTACCTTTATATTTAGCTGACAATCAGAAGTTTTGATCAAAAAACCGGAGTGACCGATGAAAAAAATTGCGGCAATTATCATAGTAACATTTGGACTTATCCTGTCGGGTCAGGAATCAAACAAGGCCCCTTCATTCAGACTTGAAAGTGTGGGGGGAGACTATGTTGAACTGGACAGTCTTCTTGTCAATGGTCCTGTTTTACTTAATTTTTGGGCAAGCTGGTGTAAATCATGTAAAGACGAGCTGCCGGATATACACAGGATAAAAGATGAGTTCAAAGAAAAAGGTTTGAGTGTAGTCACGGTCACAATAGACAATCCTTCAGCAGTCAGAAGAGCCGTATCATTTCTCAGAACAAGAGATCTTGATCTCATGCTTTTAAAAGATAGCGACATGAGAGTTTTCAGAAGTTACGGCGGAACAAATACTGTACCTTTCACTTTTCTTATAGATCAGGAAAGAACTATAAGATTCAGCAAAAGAAGCCATACGGACTATAAAGAACTTTTTGAAGAAATCAGCAAACTTATTGAATGATATTCACAGATCACACATTATATTCAATATACAGAGAACTTAAGAATAAGATCAATGCCCTTCCTATCGGCGGAACAATTGAATTTGAGGCTATAGATCCCGATATCTCAAATGAATTTTCAGGTACACTAATAAGTGTATCAGGTCAACAGTACATATACAGACCTTTTAAAGTATGGGTCGATCTTGCTGAAATACTGCACTGCAGAATAATGACTCCGCTAAAAAAGGAGAACAACAGAATAATTCTCAGGTTCAAGCCGCTTGATGTAGCAAGATCCTGGCATAATCATTCCGGTATAGACATTTCCGAACGGTATGGGGCAGATTCTGATTTTTCAAAGATATACAAATTCGAAGAGCCGTATTTTTTAAACGACTATCTCAGGGCTTTGAGAGAGATAAGAGTTGAAAAAGGAATGAAGCTGCTTGATCTGGGAATTAACAGGGGAGACGAGTTTGAGGTTTTCACCCGTTTTTACAACAAAGATTCGGACGACATCATTTTTTCCGGAATAGACCATTGTTCATCTGCTTTGGAAATAGCCCGAAAAAGGTTTAGTACAGAAAATTTCAATTTCATCGAAGACGATATTTCGAACATTCCTTTAATGGGACTTGCGGATCAGGATATTTTGATCTCGGTAGGAACTTTGCAGAGCCCCGATATTAACGGAAAAGAAATATTCATGTATATTGTTCAAAATATAATGAAAAGATACTCAAGTATCATTTTAGGTTTTCCCAACAGCCGTTATATCGACTGTGAAGTGGTTTATGGTGCAAAAACTAAAAATTACAGGGAATCAAACTTGAATCTTCTTATAAAAGACATAAGTTTTTACAAAAGATACCTTCAACAGCACAAGTACAAAGTAATTACTTTCGGCAAATACTATGTTTTCCTTGTTGCTTCAAGATGAGAAATGACACTAAATACCGAACATCAAAGATCACAGCTGCAGGAATGCTGGTTAATCTTATTCTCGGTTTACTGAAAATTTCGACCGGGATATACGGAAAGAGCTACTCAGCTGTTGCCGATGGAGTACATTCCCTTTCCGATATGGTGACCGATCTGGCGATATTGATAGGTGTCCGCTTCTGGTCTGCTCCGCCCGATAAAAATCATCCGTACGGACACGGAAGAATTGAAACCGTCATTACTTTTTTCATAGGGATCGTTCTTGCTCTTGCCGGAGCAGGTATTGGATATGATTCGACCTTGGGTATAAGGGACAAATATATTGAAAGACCGGGAGCAATTGCTTTTTCAGGTATGATACTCACGATCATCTTAAAAGAGATTCTCTACAGAAAAACTATCAGGGTCGGAAAGGAGCTCAATTCAAGTTCGGTTATAGCTAACGCATGGCACCACAGATCGGACGGTTTCAGCTCAATTCTCGCTCTTACAGCAGTTTCTGCAGCATATTTTTTTCAGGGTATGGAATTTATAGACCGTATTGGAGGAGTACTGGTTTCGGTTATGATAATCAGAGTCTCCTGCAGAATTGTTTTTTCCGCATTTAAAGAGCTCATTGATGCGGGTGCCTGTCAGAAAGATATTGATCAGATAAAATCAATTGTTTCAGAAATTGACGGCGTAAAAGATGTTCATGAAGTCAGAAGCCGACAGTACAACTCAGATAAATATATAGATCTTCATGTGCTCGTAGATGATAATATCACGGTCAGGGAGGGGCATGAAATAGCAGAAAAAGCCAGGAATGAACTTATGGATAAAGGTCCTTCAATTGCAGATGCTGTAGTTCATATTGAGCCTTACCGTAATCATAAATCGGGTGATAAGAACTAATCTGTAATTTTTCATATAATTGTCTGGAAAAAAGACTTGACTTTAAGTATTTTGGGGTTTAAATTTCGACCCGCTTTTTCAAATGAATAAAAAATGCTTGAAAAATGTTGAAAAAGCACTTGACAACCGATGAATAAGTTCTTAAATTGCCGAGCCTTTTGAGAATTTATGGTGAGAGTAGCTCAGTTGGCAGAGTCCCTGACTGTGACTCAGGTTGTCGCGGGTTCAAGCCCCGTCTCTCACCCTTGAAATATACAGGTCTCATCGTCTAGTGGTTAGGACTCAAGGTTTTCATCCTTGCAACCGGGGTTCGATTCCCCGTGAGATCACAAAAATGTTCATTGACATAGGCAAGATAAAGAAGAAGCACAAAAGATTTAAGTTTTAAGAAACGAATTAAGGCCCTGCTGAAATTATTTCAGCACAATTATTGTTTTGGTTTATTATTTGGATAATGAATTAAGATAAACAACGGAGAGTTTGATCCTGGCTCAGGACGAACGCTGGCGGCGTGCCTAA
>SLFX01000107.1 GCA_007124045.1 Candidatus Delongbacteria bacterium
CACGAAATCGGGATTCACGGCTATAACCACGATGGAAAACTTTTCTATTCGGAAAAAATATTTGACGAAAGAGTCCCGTTTATCAACGAAGCGATAGAAAAATACGGCGCATCCGGATTCAGAGCTCCAATGGTTCACAGAAACCTAAAGTGGCTTCAAAAACTTAACATAAAATACGATGCGTCCTGCTTCGACTACGACCCTTATCAGCCTTTTCCGGGAGGAACAGGATCAATATGGCCTTTCAAAGCGGGAAAATTTATTGAACTACCATACACTCTTCCACAGGATCACGATCTTTTCTACATGATGAAAAAAAACGATATCGGGATATGGAAGAAAAAAACTGATTGGCTGATCGAAAACAACGGAATGATAATGCTGATTACCCATCCGGATTATCTGACAGAAATCTATTCAAAATATTACACAGAATTTTTAAATTACCTGAAAACAAAAGACAATCTCTGGTTTGTTCTGCCGAAGGATATGGCGAATTACTGGAACGAACTGTTTTAATTTAAAACGAAATAGTTGTTGGTAAATCAAAAATAATTGATTATATTGTTTCATTAGACATGAGGAGTTTTTATCCTGAAGGAGGTGTTATAATGAAGAAGATTATTATGATCATGGTTCTGACTTTACTGATCGGGGCATTTTCACAAGTCGGGAATGCGCTGGACTTTGATGGAATAGATGATTTTGTTACTGTCAATTCTTCCATAACATCGGCAACAACATCACAGCCGCTCACAGTCGAGGCGTGGATTTATCCGACCAATAATTCGGATACAAGGGTTATTTTGTCGAAATATTACGGCGGCGACAGTTCCAAATCCAATTTTATTATTGCAAGAAACACTGATCAAAAACTCTTAATTGGCGGTAATGGAACCAACGCAATAGCTTCAAATGCCACTTTGCCTCTCAATACATGGACTCATGTTGCCGTCGTATTTCAGTCCGGAACTAATAATACAAAAATATACATAAACGGAACGCATGATATTAACGGTACTCTAAACTACAACAGTTCTAATTCAACAACAACGATGCGTTTGGGAGAATTTGACAGGATAGATGTTTATAGTGCTTATCAGAGGTGGAACGGAATGATTGACGAAGTCCGCGTATGGAATGCTGTTCGGACTCAGTCTGAAATAACGGACAATATGAATATCCCGTTAACCGGAACTGAGACAGGTTTGGTCGCATACTACGACTTTAATCACGGAATAGCAAACGGCAGTAATGCGGGAGTTACTCAGCTTTCTGATCTTACAGGTAACGGATGGCACGGTACTTTACACAATTTCGCATTGACGGGAACAACATCGAACTGGGTGGAAGGAGTCCTCAGTTCAGATCCGCCGGAGACTCCTGTCGCGACAGAGGCAGCTTTTATAGTTTCCGGAGGTTTCAGATCGAACTGGAATAACTCGCTTATGGCATCAGGTTACCGTATAGATGTGGCGACGGACAGCCAGTTTCAAAATTGTCTGCCAGAGTATCAGGACAGGGATGTTTTTAACACTACAACATACGATGTAACGGGACTTACTCCCGATACGGATTATTTTTACCGTATCAGAGCATACAACAATGAAGGAGAAAGCGGCAACAGCAATGTGATTTATGTGCGTACTGCACCCTCAGGAAATGATGTAGCTGTCAGTGTAATAGACGAGGAGAGATATTACGACTGGAACGGAAGTGACTGGGCTATCACCGGAAGGTATGACTATATCATTAACGAAAATTACGATATAATTCAGCTGAAGAAATATCTTCCCTCCGGCGAATTGTCAAGAACATACAATCGTCAATCACACGGTGACTACTTTTCGCTGATATGGTCATATTCATACGATGACGGGCATACCGTCAGTTCAAAATTGGAAGAGAAGATGTATCTAAATGATAACAGATACAGGGGATTTCTTCACAGCTATTCAATAGGTAGCCCCGGAGGCTGGTATGAGAGCTACCATTTAATGCTGAAAGAATATATTCAGGATAAAGTTGTTCAGGTATACGATTCCCTCTACGAGAACGATGACGGAACGGTATATAATCGTATCCTTAAAACAGATATGCAATACGACCTGTTCGGAAGGAAGACTTATGAATTTAAAACCGAAGAACTCAGATATCACTATTGGAGCGAATTTCAATTTGAAAGGACGAACTGGACATACGGAGGATCTATAGCAACCGGCATCACCGAAGCCTGTGTCAATAGTGTGTGGAGAGATTCCGTCAAATCAGTGCAGATATTGAACAGCTCCAACAAGCCTCTTGTGAGTGAAAAATTTCTGTTTCAGGACGGAGTATGGAACAAATACCAGAAAGAACTGATCGGCTATGATATATGCGGAAATGTCATTGAGATAAAAACATACAGTTACAGCACTTCTTCAGGAAAATACGAGTACTATAAAAGGTATGTTGCAGACTGGTATTCGGAGTATCTCGTTCCTCCTTTGTCAGGGGCGGGAACAGAGCAGGATCCTTACCTTGTAAGCACCAAATGGGATGTTCTCAAAATCATATCCTCGCATCAGATATGGGATGCATATTTTATACAGACAGCTGACATTGATCTGTCTTCGTCTAAATCGGGTCTTACGCCGGTAGGTTCTGCAACAGTTCCTTTTACAGGCAGTTACGACGGGATGGGATTTACGATAAACGGATTATTTATAAGTTCTCCCGAGACCGACAAAGTAGGGTACTTCGGGAATCTTTTAAACGCGGAAATAAAGAATCTGAATCTTGTCAATGTAAATATTCTCGGAAAGAATTATGTAGGCGCAATAGCCGGCTATGCCGAAAACACGAGTATTGTCAATTGCAGCTCAAGCGGTTATGTTACAGGTTTAGATTATATCGGCGGACTGGCGGGTTACAGTAATAATGGTTCGAGTATCACCCAAAGCTACTCTACGGTGAATGTAACAGGAAATGATTACATCGGAGTTCTTGCAGGCTGTAACGACAACAACTCTAACATATCAAACTGTTACACCCGGGGTAGCTCTATCGGAAGGAGATACACCGCCGGTCTTCTCGGGCTGAACAAAAATTCCTCCGTGGTGCATAACAGCTACGCTGCCGGTGAAGTTAGCGGATCTGAGTATTACAATGGCGGCGCACTTGGCTATAACGAAACAGGAACTTCGGCTGTGGTTCAAAATGTTCTTTTCGATTCTGAAGTTTCCGGTTACGGATCAGGTCAGGGCTGCATCGCCAGAACGACAGCTCAGATGAAAACATTATCAACATATACATCAAGGACATGGGACTTTGTAGGCGAGACGGCGAACGGTACGAATGACTATTGGAATATGAACGGTGAAGATAATGACGGCTATCCTTTCCTGAGCTGGCAGACATTCGTATTTGCAGCTCCGCAGAACATTGTTATAGCCTATACATCATCAGAGCCTCAGTTAAGCTGGACAGCATCGGCAGGTGCGTCAGGGTACAAGATATATTCATCAGAAGATCCTTATGCAGAATTCCCGGCAGGCTGGACGCTTGAGACGAGCATTTCAGGCATGAACTGGACTGATATGGGCGCAACCGGAGAGAGAAAGTTCTATGTAGTAGTTGCAGTCAAAAATAAATAGGAGAGTGTGAGATTAAAAAGTATATGTTTATTGCGGTGCAGAGCAGAAAAATGATGCTGCTCAAGTAGAATCCAAAGGTTGTTTTGAGTATTTTATTAAAAATAATATCTGTATTTGCGTTCGTATCGCTTTTTATCTCTTGCAAAACTGATTCTTTTGAGTTGACCGCAGAGAGTTTCGGATCTGATCCTTTAATAAAAGGTGATTCTTTATTATTCCGCAGAGGTCACAGGTATTTTGTGAACATCGATCTTTCTGCCGATTCTCTCTCAGGTATCAGATATATTGGCTCATACGGTGATACTCTTCTTCCTAATCCGATCCTTGACGGGAGTATTTACAGATTTGATTTTAATGCTTCGGAATGGGACGATTTCGAGGTTATTAATGGTGTGAAGTTTTATAAAAAGATTGTCGAAGGATTAGAGCAGGTGGAGAATGTTTATGCTGATGAGGATATGCTGACTCTTGCGAGAAAACCGAATTTGCATGATGAGCTTGTTACAGGCCAGAAAAATTCTTTCAAAGGCTATTTCAAAATTGACAGCGTTGATGTTAAAGAGCCCCGCACGGTGTTTTTTGACCGTGATAATCTTGTGTCATGGGCCGGGGGAGAGATCGTTACCAAAACTCAGCTTTGGTCTTACGAAGTGAGGACTGTTGAAAGTTCTTCAAACGGCAGGTTCGTGTTGTCCGAAAGGCTTCAGGATCCTTTTAGAAAAGACTGGGGTTATTTTATTCAGAGGCACAAAAACGCTCTCGATAGAGCAGGCGAATGGTATTATGATGAAAGATCGGGCGTTCTGTATTTTTCACCTCTTAAAGATAAATGTACGATCTATATTTCTAGTAACAGAAACGATAAAAACGCAGGAATTGAAATACAGGGCGGAAAAGATATCACTATTCAGGATCTTCGGTTCGTCAACTACAAGTTCGTCATCCTTGCAGAAGGTACAAAAAATCTCAGGATACTTGACAATGAGTTCGAGAACTGCATTTATGGTGTTATTAACAAAAGCGATTATCTGGAAAACTGTATTCTAGAAGGGAATTCAATTATCAATATGCGTTCTTTCGGGATCAAAGTTTTAGGAAACAATACTCTGATCAAAGGAAACACAATTGAGAACACCGGGATGACACTCGGAGCTGAAAGCAGAGGATATAATAATTTGTGTGCCATAGATATCAGGGGGTACAACAATTCTATAATCAATAATTATATAAACAACACAGGCTATTCGGGTATTAGATTCTTTGGATCGGGACCGTGTCTTGTTTACGGCAACAGGGTAGAAAACACAATGCAGATAATGTCCGACGGCGGTGCTTTATACACATGGCGCTATATGGATGGCAACAGCAGAAAGATCATAAGAAAAAACACTGTTTTGAATGCTTTCGGCAATGCTGGCGGTACGACGGGGAATAATTATCATGCCAGAGGAATTTATCTGGATGAGTTATCCTTACATTTCAGGGTTGACAGTAATTATGTCTCAGAAAGCGGTGACGGAATATATCTCCAGAACTCCAGATCCGACACTGTTGTTTTCAACAGGACGGAAAATAACAAAATAAGTGAGTTTCATATAAATCACGGTGGAACTATTCTGAACGGCGGAAAACTCAATCCTGAAAATGATCCCGGTTTTGATCCGGAACTTCTTGATAATATTCCGGAGGGGTATGTCTGGAATGAAGAAGAGCAGATACTCTATTATAAAAACTGGAGGAGAGGTGTTGTATATGTAAGACCGGGAAATAACCTTGTTAGAGACAATGTTTTTATTCCTTCAAATGACAGAAATGCCTATTCTTTCCGCTTTAGAACATGGCAGCATCTTACGGATGAAACTATTGAGATTCTTACAGGCAACGACGATTTCTTTTATAATAATATACCTGACAGCCTTGTTAAAAATGCCGCTCTATTTCTACAGGCATCAAATGTCCGAGACATGAATCATAAAGGTAAAGATTTTACAGTTGTAGAGAATAGATTTACCAAATCAAAATTCGATTATTTGCGCAGGATATATATATGGATAGGAAGAGGCATAAAAAATAATAACGAGTCACCTCTTGACTGAGTAAAGGAGTAGCTTTTTTACTTGCCAATTCACTTCATTTTGTTTAATTTTGCAGAGGGATAAAGGCAGAGCAAAAAAGGGGAGATTTATTGTTTGCTGTCCATACTTAGAAAACTGATACCGATACATAAGCTCGTATTTATTGTGCATGATCTTTTGATTGTCGGTTTTACGCTATATCTCAGTATCAAGATCGCGCTCCCAAGGTATTATGAGTATGCCAACAGTTTTGTTTACAGTTTTATTTTTCTGATTATCGCAATGGTTTTTATTTTCAAGTTCAATAATATGTACAGATACCAGGTTTTTTTAAACTACCCCAGGCATATTGTACTTCTTTTTAAATCCGTTATACTGAGTATGACACTTCATATATATTTTGCTTTTTTTATGAAATATCCTGAAATCACTTTAAGCCGAAGATTTGTGCTGGAGACATATACCGCTATATTTGTTATTCTTTTGATAACAAGAGTTCTTATTATACCTAAGCTTTACTATACTCTTGTAAAAAACGGAAAGCTCCGGGTCAATATGTTAGTTCTCGGCGCAGGTCATACTGCAAGGGAAAAAGTTGCGGCGATCCTTTCTGATAAAGCGAATTATTACAAAGTTGTAGGCTACCTTGATGATTCTGCCGATAAGCAGGGAAAGGAATTCGATGGGATACCTGTACTTGGAGATGTGACAAAGCTCGAAGAAAAGGTTAAGGAATTCAAGGTGAATGATATTTTCGTGTTCATTAAGAACATTGATCCGCATAAACTTCAGACGATAATAGATCACTGCAAAAGTATCGGAAAAACGGTACATGTCGATTCAGCGCTCTACGATATAGTTAAAGACAGGCTTTCAGTTGAGGAGATATCGTCTACATCCACTTTCAGGGTCGTTCCTTCAAGAGCAAGAACCTATTACGATGTCGTGAAAAGAGTAATCGACCTTCTCGGCTCTCTTATAATTATAATCGGTTTGTTTCCCGTGTGGTTCGTGTTGTATCTTGCAGTTATACTGACATCCAAGGGACCAGGTTTTTACAGGGCTAGGGTCGTAGGCAGGGACAGCAAAGAATTCAATATGCTGAAATTCCGTTCCATGTACCATAACACGAGCAAGGAGCTGCATCAGAACAAGGTGAAAGAGATGATAACCAAAAATGAGGCTACTACCAAACTTGAGAACGACCCGCGGATCACTCCGCTGGGCAGAATAATGAGAAAGTATTCGATAGACGAATTTCCGCAGCTCTGGAATGTTCTTATCGGTGATATGAGCCTTGTCGGACCCAGGCCGAATGTGCCTTACGAGTTCGAGCACATGGAGCCCTGGCAAAAGAAAAGGTTCGAGGTTCTTCCGGGAATGACAGGATTGTGGCAGATAAAAGGCAGGGACGAGGTGAAATTCACCGATCAGATAGTGCTGGATTTTTTTTACATAGAGAATCGTTCGATCATGCTTGATCTCGAAATACTGCTTAAGACCATTCCTGTAGTTTTATTCGGCAAAGGGGGCAAATAGTGTGTGATTTCTTTGTTCACGAGAAAGCATGGTGCGAAAGCAAAAACATCGGAAAAAGCACAAGGATATGGGCTTTTTCACATGTTATGAAAGGAGCCGTGATCGGTTCAGGATGCAATATCGGTGAGCATTGTTTTATAGAGAATAAGGTTGTATTAGGCAACGATGTAACTGTCAAGAACGGCATATCTGTCTGGGACGGCGTAACTGTGGAAGACGGCGTTTTTCTCGGTCCCCACATGGTATTTACAAATGACCTCAAGCCAAGATCGAAGGCTCATGATTACAAGCTTGCCGAAACTCTTGTCAGGAAAGGCGCAACTGTAGGGGCGAACTCGACCATTCTTGGCGGTATCACGATAGGGAGTTATTCAATGATCGGTGCAGGTTCCGTTGTTACGAAAGATGTTCCCGATCATGCACTCGTTTACGGTAATCCCGCAAAAAGGCGGGGATGGGTATGCGTATGCGGTGAGAAGCTTTCTGATTCCGACGGTCAGGTCCAATGCGCCTGCGGCAAAAAATTCCGGACAGGTTCTGAAAAATGCGAGATGATAAATTAAATATAAGGCTGAAGAATGTATGATTTTATAGTAACCGGCGGATGCGGATTCATAGGAAGTCATTTTATCGAGATCCTTCTGAAAAAAGGTTACCGCGTACTGAACATTGATAAAATGACCTATGTTTCATGGACCGATATAGGATTCGAGAAACATCCCCACTATACCTTCTTGAAAGAAGACATTTCGGAAATAACCAACCTTCCAAAATGTGATGTACTTGTAAATTTCGCCGCCGAATCATTTGTTGACAATTCGATCGAGAACAGCGAGGTTTTTTTCAAATCAAATGTCAGCGGGGTGCATAATCTTCTTGAGCATATCAGGATGAAGGCTAAATTCGACAGGCCGCTTTTCGTTCAGGTCTCTACAGATGAGGTTTACGGCGATATTACAGAAGGTGCTTTTACCGAAAAAGACATTCTGAAGCCCAGTAATCCCTATTCAGCCACCAAAGCTGCTGCCGAACAGTTCGTTTACGCGTATAAAAGAACCTACGACATTGATTTTGTCATGACGAGGTGTTCCAACAATTTCGGCAGGAGGCAGTATCCCGAAAAGCTGATACCCAAAACCATAATGAGTGCACTTTCAAACAGACCTATGACAATTCATGGTGACGGTTCGTACATAAGATCATGGATACATGTGATAGATCATTGTGAGGCTATTTTAAGTCTGATCGAGAATAAAGCCTACAATGATGTTTTCAATATCTGCTCCGGTGATGAAGTCTCGAACCTTGAAGTCGTTAATCTCGTATATGAAAAACTCGGAATGGATCCTAAGATACAATTCGTCGAGAACAGATGGGGGCAGGATCTGAGATATGCTATATCGATGGATAAGATACAGGAAAAGACAGGTTGGAGATCCAGACTGAAACTAAAGGATACTATCGGGGATGTAATTCAATTCTACAAGGAAAGGTATGGAGATGAAACCAATTCCTAAGCATGGTGACGAAAGAGGATTTTTAATAGAGTTTTTAAGAGAAGACGAAAAATTTTTAAACTTCAACGGTCAGATCTATGCTTCTACTATCGCACCCGGAACTGTCAGGGGGAACCATTATCACGAGCATAAGACCGAGATATTTGCCGTTATGAAAGGAAAGCTTAAAGTATTGGTTCAGCATATTGACGGTGGAGAAATCAAAGAGTATATTCTGCATGGATACGACGAAAATATTGACAGAGTTGTTGTGGGGCCGAACTATGCGCATACATTCGAAAATGTCGGGGATGAGGAAGTAATCCTTCTTGCATGGGGAGACCAGGTTCACGATCACTCCGGTCCCGACCAGTACAAATACGAGATAAAGATATGAGAGAAATAAAGTTCCTTGATCTTAAAAAACAGTACCTTTCGATAAAAAACGAGATAGACAACGCTATTCAGGATGTCCTGCTTTCAAGCGCTTTTGCTGGCGGCCCTTTCGTAAAAAGCTTTGAGGAGAACTTCGCGAAGATACACGGCGCAAAATACTGTTCGGGCGTAAACAACGGAACTTCCGCTCTTCATATAGCCATGATGGCTCTGGGCATAGGAGAGGAAGACGAGATAATAATGCCTGCCAATACATTCATCGCCACCCCGGCCTCCGTAAGTCTTCAGGGAGCTAAACCGGTATTCGTTGACTGTTCCGAAGATGATTTTAACATTGATGCCGAACTGATAGACAGAGCGATAACTGAAAAAACCAGAGCCATTCTTCCGGTCCATCTTTACGGTCAGCCTGCGAAAATGGACAGGATATTAGAGATCGCTCAGAAGAATGACCTGCTTGTAATAGAGGATTGTGCACAGGCACATCTCGCCGAATTTGAAGGGAAAAAAGTAGGCACTATGGGAATAGCCGGCTGTTTCAGTTTTTACCCGGGAAAGAATCTCGGAGCTTACGGAGAAGGTGGAGCGGTAATCTCCAACGATGAGGAGTTCTGGAAAAAGATACAGGCCATAAAGGAACACGGTTCTTTCAAGAAATACCATCACGAATATCTGGGACATAATTACAGACTTGAGGGAATACAGGGGGCTATCCTCGATGTCAAACTTAAATATATTGAGGCATGGACTGAAACGAGAAGAAAGAATGCGGATCTGTACAGAAAGTATCTGTCCGGTGTTAATGATATAATACTTCCGTCCGAACGAAAAAATGTCAGGCATGTGTATCACCTTTTCGTTATAAGGACGAGTAAAAGAGATGAACTTTCATCATTCCTCAACGGTGAGGGTATTCAGACCAACATACATTATCCTATACCGTGCCACCTTCAGCGCTCTTACGGTTTTATGGGTTATAAAAAAGGTGATTTTCCTGTCAGCGAAAAACTGTCAAGAGAGATACTCTCTCTGCCTATGTCGGAACAATTGACTGAAGAAGACATTGTCTGTATTTCGGAAAAAATATCGAACTTTTTTCAATGAGCCGTTCTGAATTTTAAAATTGACACTTAAATTATAAATGGTTATATTTAAGGTCTTAATTATGAACAAAAAACTTATGTTTTAGTTTATATCTGAAATTCAAATTATTTGCCGGCGGGGACTATGAAAAAAACGCACTTCATTTTTGTCATCATAATGTTTTTATCTGCAGGGCTTTATCCACAGGACATGAGCGTTCAGTCGGCAGGGCCTGCAATCGAGGCTCTTATTCAGGCGGAGTCAGGGTCGGCGCCAACCATAGACCTGCCTGATCTTGGTACCCAGGTGGAAAAAAGCCAGCAGCAGCTTTTGGAGCAGATCAGACAGGCAGACAGGCAGGAATCAAAGATACGGGAAGAACTTGAAAAGGAGTACGATGCTGTTAAGGATCCTGATGATGATGATGATAAGATAATAAATATAAGAAGCGAAGATTTTTTAAGAGAGATAAGCACGAGTACGAAGGGATATTACGGCTATGACCTGTTCTACACGAGCAGGGGTTTTAAAATGGAATCTTCAATGACAGCCTATTCGGACTATCAGGTCGGACCCGGTGACGAGATCGTCATTGCAATGTGGGGTGATGTCGAGCTCAGAGAAGTACTCAAGGTTTCGAATGAAGGAACCATCTATTTGAGAAATGTGGGGCTGGTCAGTGTAAACGGGTTAAGGTTGAACGAGCTTGAGGATAAACTCAGAAAAATGCTTTCGAGAGCATATATTACGCTTGATCCTCCAAGCGGTTATCCCAGGACACATCTTGATGTCTCACTCGGTAAATTGAGGCCGATAACGGTATTTCTTGTTGGCGAGGTATTCAAAAGAGGTGCAATTAAGCTTGATTCGTACTCAACGGTTTTCACCGCACTCTTCAACTCCGGCGGACCTACAGCAAAAGGATCTCTTAGAAATATACATGTAGTCAGGAACGGAAGCATAGTGTCAACAATAGATATTTACGATTATCTTCTTACCGGTAACAAAGTGAATGATATTATCCTTAAAAACGGGGATAATATTCTCGTTCCCCCCAGACATTCTTCTGTCAAACTTGAGGGTGAGGTCAACACAGAATCGATTTATGAACTAAAACCCGGCGAAACGATGTCTGATCTGATAAGATTTTCGGGCGGGTTGAGAGTGACTGCCACTCTTGAAAGATTTCAGATCGAGAGGATAGTCCCTTTTGAAAGACGAAAAGGCATAATGCATTCAAAAGAAGTTAAGGAGTTCAGACTTGGTTCGGTTGTTGACGGAAAACCTGAAATATATCCTGTAACAATAAAAGACGGGGATATTGTTTCGGTATTTCCAATTTCTAATATTCTGATCAATTATGTAAACA
>SLFX01000046.1 GCA_007124045.1 Candidatus Delongbacteria bacterium
AGGCTTGTGACCTTCACCGAATTCAAATATGACGATCTGACCATTTCAAGGCAGGAATTTGAGGATTACAGGAGCAAATACTTAGACCTCCGTGACCAGACAAGAGCGCAGGATAAGGAATCTATCTTAAAAGACCTCGATTTTGAAGTCGAACTTGTGCGCAGAGACGATATCAATGTGGATTATATCTTAAAGCTCTTAAAAGATCTCGACATGAACGATTCCGGCTTTACCAAAGATGTGGAATTTATCTTAAAGACCATGGAAGGCTCGGACGAACTAAGAAGCAAGCGCGAACTGATCGAAAGGTTCATTAAGGAAAATCTGCCCGAATTAGGCTCAGACGCGAATGTGGAGGAAGAATTCGACAAATTCATCTCAAAGGAAAAGGAAAAAGAGATAGGGGAGATGATAAAAACGGAAAAACTTGATAAAGCACTCGTTTACGCAGTGGTCGAGGAATATGAATTCTCAAACAAATTCCGGCGCGATAAGATCAAATCGGCACTCGTCGGCAACCTAAAACTCTCGGAACGGAAAAGAAAGATCGAACAATTGGAAAGCAGCATAGAAAGCATCGTGAATAAATATAAATGGTAGGCAATAAATGACAAAGCAGAAGCTCGAACAGAAATTATGGGACATAGCGAACACTTTACGCGGAAATATGGGTGCGGATGAATTCAGGGACTATATCCTCGGCTTTATTTTTTATAAATTCTTGTCGGAAAAGATAGAGAAATTCGTATCGGATGAGCTAAAATCGGACAATAAAAGCTTTGAAGAGGCAATGAAGCATAAAGATCTTTCGGAGGACTTAAAAGAGGAATGTATCGAAGATATGGGCTTTTTTATCGAACCTTCAAACTTATTCAGCAGGATAGCGGAAAGGGCAAGGAACAGGGAGTTTGTAATTGAAGATCTCGGCAAGGCATTAAAATCGGTAGAGGAAGCAACCATCGGCCATAAGAGCGAGGAGGATTTCGCGGGGCTTTTTGAGGATGTTGATCTTACTTCTACAAAGCTCGGAAGAACGGTTGAGCAGAAGAACAAGCTCATTTCGGAAGTTATCAAGCACATAGCGGAAGTTGATTTCAGGCTTGAGGACACGGAGGCGGATGTTCTCGGCGACGCTTATGAATATCTGATCTCACAGTTCGCGAGCGGAGCGGGAAAGAAAGCGGGAGAGTTCTATACACCCCAGCAGGTATCAAAAATACTCGCAAAGATAGTCACGACAGGCAAAGAAAGACTCAGATCGGTATATGACCCCACCTGCGGCTCGGGATCGCTCTTACTCAGGGTATCGAAGGAATGTAAAGTATCGGACTTCTACGGGCAGGAATTAAACACCACCACTTTCAACCTGGCGAGAATGAATATGATACTCCATTCGGTCAAATACAACGATTTTCACATAACGCAGGGAGACACCTTAGAAGAACCGCACGATCTCGACAAACGCTTTGAGGCAGTAGTAGCCAATCCGCCATTCTCCGCGCACTGGGCAGCAAACCAGACCTTCTTATCGGACGAAAGATTCAGCCCGTACGGAAAACTCGCGCCCAAAACAAAGGCGGACTTCGCATTCGTTCAGCACATGCTCTATCAGCTTGACGAGAACGGAACAATGGCAATAGTCTTACCCCACGGAGTACTATTCAGAGGAGCAGCCGAAGGCGAGATCAGAAAATACATCATAGAGGAAAAGAACTGGCTCGATGCCGTCATCGGACTGCCCGCGAACATCTTTTACGGAACATCAATACCCACAGTCATACTAGTATTCAAAAAATGCAGAACAGAATCGGACAGCATACACTTCATAGACGCAAGCCGGTCTTACGAAAAAGCCAAAAATCAGAACAATTTACGCGATGAAGATGTCGAAAAGATCATAAGCACATACAGGAACAGAAAAGAGGAAGAAAAATACTCGCACTCAGCCTCAATAGAACAGATCAGGCAGAACGACTACAACCTCAACATTCCCAGATATGTCGATACATTCGAAGAGGAAGACCAAATTGACCTCGATAAAATCGCGCAGGAACTCAAAAACATCGAAGCCGACATAAAACTCACAGACAAAAAGATCATCGCGCAGTGCAAAGAACTCGGAATCGCCCCGCCCGTATTCGGAGGAAATGATGAATAAAATAACAGGAAACGATATATATAAACAGATAGCAGAACTGATCGCTGAATCGAGAAAGCAGGTAAGAACCGCTGTCAATACCACGATGGTCATTACTTACTGGAATATAGGCAAAATCATTGTAGAAGATGAGCTAAAAGGCGAAAAAAGAGCTGAGTACGGAAAAGCTACATTAAAGCATTTGTCAGAAAAATTGACGGCTGAATTCGGAGAGGGATATGATGCGTCAAATTTAAGATATATGAAGCTGTTTTATAATAAATTTCCAATTCGCAACGCAGTGAGTTCCAAATCTCCAATTTGTGACGCAGTGAGTCACAAATCTCCAATGCCGGACTCGGTCAGTACAGAATTAAGCTGGACCCATTATCGTAATTTGCTCAAAGTGGAGGACGAAAAAGCCCGCCAATGGTACATGAAGGAAGCAATAAGCGAGAATTGGTCAACAAGAGCTTTAGAAAGACAGATCAACAGCTTTTATTACGAACGGTTGCTTTCCAGCCGGAACAAAAAACCGGTAATAGAAGAAGCTAAAAAGAATACAAAAGACATTAAACATCAGGATGTAGGACAAATGGACTCTTATGTCAGGATCTTTGAAGAAAAATTTACAGCAGATGACGATAATCCGACAATAGGTCTGATACTCTGCAGCGAGAAAAACGAAACAATAGCTAAATACTCAGTCCTTGCAGACGGGAAGAAACTCTTTGCCTCAAAGTACAAGCTTTACCTGCCTACCGAAGAACAGCTCGAAAAACTCATGGTCAAAGAAGAAATGGCACTTTACGGAACACAGAGAGAAGGAGAATAAATGAAATCAGATTTTCAGAAATACTTGAACAAACAGAACAGCGGAGCATTAAACGACTTTGACGGACTTTCACCCGACACAATGCACAACATCCTGTATTCATCCTTCAA
>SLFX01000059.1 GCA_007124045.1 Candidatus Delongbacteria bacterium
CGTTAAAACCGTTCTTCAGGGCATAGTATGCTGTTTCAATGTATTTATTCAGCTGGAGTTTTCTTATGCGCTTTCTCAAACATCTCTCCGTTCATTTCGTCTGAAAGATAACAATAAGAACGGTAATATCAAATAAAATAATACTTGATTAAATGGATTTTTATGCTTAAAATTACATCGGAATTTAATTAGAGTGTGTATTAGAGTATGACTGAAAAAAAGAGACTGTTCGTCGGCACGAGTGTTGTTTTTACGGAAAAGACTGCAGATTTCTACAATAGCCTGAAAGACCACCTTAATGAATCTTCAATACGGTTTACAGGTATTGATAAAATACATGTCACATTAAAATTTCTCGGTGATGTTGAAATTTCACGCATACCTTCAATAGAGACAAAGCTGAATATTCTGGCCAAAAAACACAATGAATTCAATGCGCTTCTGAAAGGTGTAGGAGTTTTTAAGAATTTTTATCATCCTAAAGTTCTCTGGTTCGGACTCAGGGACTGTCCTGAGTTTGATATGCTGAAGAACGATATCGAAAACTCACTTGGTGACCTCGGTTTTGATATAGACTACAGAAAGTTCACACCTCATCTCACTGTCGGCAGATTCAAAGAAAAGGTAGATGTAGAACAGCTGAAAAAGTTTATAAGCAGGAACCAGGAAATATTCCTTCAGCCTGTTCCGGTATCAGAGATAAGTCTGTTCGAAAGCATATTAAAGAATGAAGGACCCGAGTATAACATTCTTCAAAATGTAAGGCTTGGTGACACCGAATTTAATGAATATAGATTCTGACTGACACTCATCTTCTAAAATATCTAAAAAGTTCATAAAAAATATTTCTTGATTTTGTTGAATAAATGAGTTAAAATGTTTATTCGAATGCGCCTTTTGAAATAAAACTTTTAAATAAACAGAAACGGAGGTAAAATGTCCATTAAGGGATTCATTGAGGTCGATGTCCAGAAGTGTAAAGGATGTCAGCTGTGTGCTACCGTGTGCCCCAAAAAAGTCATCGGGTACAGTAAAGTCACTAACAACAAAGGCTATTATTATGCGGTCACGCTTAACGAAGACTGTATCGGTTGCGGAAACTGCGGTATCGTATGTCCGGACAGTGTAATAACTGTGTACAGGGCAAAAAAATCATAATTTAAATAAACGGAGGTAACAATTGGCTGAAAAATATCTGATGAAGGGCAATGAAGCCCTTGCTGAAGCTGCCATTAGAGCCGGGATAGACGGATACTTCGGTTATCCGATCACCCCGCAAAGCGAGATCCTGGAATATTTTTCCAGATACCTTCCACCCAAAAACATTGCATTCGTTCAGGCTGAAAGCGAGGTTTCTGCCATTAATATGGTTTACGGAGCGGGTGGAGCCGGAAAGAGAGTTATGACTACGACTTCTTCACCGGGTTTTTCTCTTATGCAGGAAGGTGTTTCATACATAGCCTGTGCGGAAATACCTTGTGTTCTGGTTAATATACAGAGAGGCGGACCCGGCCTTGGTACAATACAGCCTTCACAGGGTGATTATTTTCAGGCCGTCAAAGGCGGGGGGCACGGAGACTACAGAATGATAGTCCTCACTCCCAATTCAGTTCAGGAAATGGCGGATTTTGTTTACACGGCTTTCGATCTGAGTGAAAAATATCTCAATCCTGTTCTTATTCTCGCCGACGGCGCACTGGGACAGATGATGGAGGCAGTTTCATTCAGAGAAAATTATGTTAAACCGCCTTTTGATGACAGTTGGGCGACTAACGGAAAAATCTCTGCACGCGGCGGAAACTCTCTGAGCATTACATCTCTTTATATTCAGGCTGAGGATATGGAGCGTAGAAACAATAAACTTCAGGCTAAATACAAAATTATTGAAGAGAACGAAGTCGATTACGAACTTTATCAGATGGAAGATGCCGAGATAGGCTATATAGCTTACGGGCTCTCATCCAGAATAGTTAAAAAGGCCGTTGATCTTGCAAGGGAGGAAGGTCTGAAGGTCGGTCTGATAAGGCCAAAAACGGTATGGCCGTTCCCGAAAAAGATAATCAGAGAGTACGCATCTAAGGTTAAAGCTTTTATTTCAATAGAAATGAGTGTCGGTCAGATGATTGAGGATGTGAAGCTTGCGATTGACTGCAGTATACCTGTAGAGCACTACGGCAAAACAGGAGGGATCGTTCTTTCAACGGACGAGATAATTGAAAAGACCAGAAAGATGCTGGGCGTTTAAATAACACAGGAGCTTGAATAATGAGTGATACAATCATAAAAGACGGTCAGGAGTTCGAGGTTGTGTGGAAAAAGCCCAACCTTCAGGCTAAGGATTTTCATTACTGTCCCGGCTGTGCGCACGGAACTCTTGAGAAGCTTATACAGGAAGTGATAGATGAAAAACAAATAGAGGAAAAGATCATAGGAATTGCGCCGGTCGGCTGCGCTGTTTTCGCCTATGACTACATAAACTGCGACATGCAGGAGGCTGCTCACGGAAGAGCCTGCGCTCTGGCTACGGGAATTTCCAGAGTGCTTCCCGATCATTGCGTATTTACAATACAGGGTGACGGTGATCTTGCATCCATAGGTCTTGCAGAAACTTTACATGCCTGCAATAGAGGGGAGAACATTGTGATCTTCTTCTATAATAATGCCATTTACGGTATGACCGGAGGTCAGATGGCCCCGACAACTCTTCCCGGACAGATCACATCATCCTCACCATTCGGCAGGAATGTGAAGGAATCGGGTATGCCTATGAAAGTTGCTGATATCGTAAAGGATTTCGATGGTACATGTTATGTGACAAGACAGGCTGCAAACAATGCAGTCAACACCAGAAAACTTAAAAAAGCGATCGAAAAAGCCATTGACAATTCGCTCAATAAAAGAGGCACTTCTTTTGTTGAGATAGTCGGAAACTGTCCTTCGGGCTGGAAGCTGACGCCGGTCGATTCCTATACATGGTGGGAGGAAAATATGTTAAAATACTATCCTCTCGGAGATCTTAAAACAGATGGAGGGATAAAATAATGCTACATGAAGTTATGTTCGC
>SLFX01000149.1 GCA_007124045.1 Candidatus Delongbacteria bacterium
ATACTTGAAAATTTCGGGGACAGAGTCGAAACTTTTGATGAAGAGCTGATGCGGGAACCGAAATCTTCTACGCTAAAAGAGATATACAATATGAAGCGCGAAATACTTTATCTGAGGAAGTCGGTCTGGCCGTTAAGAGAGGCTGTGAATAATCTTGAACGATCGGAGTCTGATCTGATTAACTCTAAAACATCACCTTTCCTGCGCGACCTGTACGATCATACTATTCAGATAATTGACGCTGTTGAAACGAACCGTGATCTTCTTTCCGGAATGCTCGATCTTTATCTTTCAAGCGTCAGCAACAAGATGACCGAGGCCATGAAAGTTTTAACAATCATCGCGACGATCTTCATACCGCTTACTTTCATAGCCGGAGTCTACGGAATGAATTTCGAAAATATGCCTGAGTTGGAATGGAAATATGCCTATTTCGCGGTTATGTTCCTGATGTTTCTCATCGGTATAGGTATGGTAAGCTACTTCAGAAGAAAAAAATGGCTGTAGAATATAACGGTATAAAAGCTTAAAAGGAGACCAAAATGCATAAAGTGAAAATGACAGGTGCAATGATAGCGCTGCTGTTGATAATAATAATAGTTGTTCAGAACATGGGGGAAGTTGAGACAAAGATATTGTTCGCTACAATCACAATGCCGAACTCGGTAATGCTGGGTATAACTTTTCTGATAGGCGGAGCGGCCGGTTTGTTCACTGCACTCATCTATTCAGGAAAAAAAGATCCGGAAAAAAAAGAAAAAACTATAAAAAAGGAAAATGAATAAACCTCTGATTCAGCTTATGACAATGACTGTAATGAGAATATCAATTCTTCTGATCGCTGCATACATCCTCCTTTCCGGAGCTGTTTACGCTTTTCAGGAAAAACTGATCTTCTTTCCCGAAAAGCTCGAAAGGGATTTTATTTTCAGGTTCAATACGGACTTCGAGGAAATTTTCGTTGAAGTTGAAAATGGCGTCGATATTCACGGAATTCTGTTTAAATCCGGCTCACCCAAAGGACTCATCTTCTATCTGCACGGTAATGCCGGATCGCTCCGGTCATGGGGATTCGCGGCTGAATATTTCGTCTCGCTCGGCTATGATGTCTTTATGATAGACTATCGCGGATACGGCAAAAGTGGCGGAAGGATAAGTTCAGAAAAGCAGCTTTACGACGATATGCAGAAAGCCTACGATCATATCGGAAAGCTATACGACGAGAACAGCATCATAATCCTCGGCTACTCCATCGGAACAGGCCCGGCTTCATATCTCGCTTCGGTCAATTCGCCGGGAATGCTCATACTTCAGGCGCCGTTCTACAACCTGACCGACATGATGAGGCGGTATTTTCCGATCTTTCCCTCTTTTCTTCTCAAGTACAAAATGGAAAATGACAGGTATATTCAAAAATGTCAAATGCCGGTGATGATCTTTCACGGCGATAAAGACGAGATAATTTATTACGGCTCATCGGTCAAACTTTCTAAGCATTTTAAGGAGGGGGACAGGCTTATAACGCTCACGGGACAGAGGCACAACGGCATGACTTATAATCCCGATTATCAGAGAGAGATGAGAAACATTCTGATACCCGACATGCACACCAGCATGAACGCACTCGACTGGGCGGGAACCTACGGCGGCATCCTTCCCTGCGCGGACTGTGAGGGAATTGAAACTTCGCTTTCGATCAGGTACGATATGACCTACAGGCTCGAAACAAAGTACATCGGAAAAAACGGCGAAGCGTTCGTTTCAGAGGGAAAGTTCACTTGGAACAGTGACGGCAGAATAATCATACTTGAAAATGAAACGCCCGGAAAATATCAGGTCGGCGAAGGAGCTCTTTTTATGCTCGATCCTGACGGCAGACGCATTACCGGCGAACTTTCGGATATGTATATTTTGAGGAAAACAGGGGAGTAAAAGGATATCTAAAACGGAGAGAATTCATGAAGAAAATAATCGCAGCAGTTCTGGCACTGATAGTGCTGGCAGCAGCATATTACGGCACAAAGGTTTATAGCGAAGATAAAGCGTTGAAATTGTTCGAATCGGGCATGGAAAAGCTTGAAAACCAGGAATATAAAAGTGCCATCGCGGATTTCGACAGATCATTATCACTTGTGAAAAAGGTTTCCTGGATGTTTGACAAAAAACTTGTCGAAAAACATCATTCATGGATCTATGTACAAAGAGCCTGGTGTTATCATGCTCTGCAGAATTATGAAACTGCGCTCAGAGATTATAATAAAGCTGAAGAATATGGATTTGATTTGCCTGTATTCTATACCAACAGGGGATCAGTTAAAACTGAGTTGGGTATGTATGCTGAGTCTGCCGCCGATTTTGAAAGATCAATTAATGCAGGAAGTCCTGATGCTTCGAATTATTCAAAATTAGGATATTCTTATTATTATCAGATGATGTGGGATGAGGCTGTCAAAAGCTTCAGAAAGGCAATAGAACTTTATCCTGAATATGAGTACGCTTATCACGGTCTCGGGGAGGTATATTATTACGCCTTTAAAGACTACGAAAAAGCGAAGGAAAAATTCGGTAAAGCTCTGGAATTGAACAACGGTCTTTCAAATGCCCTGTATTTTAGAGGGGCATCTAACAAAGAGCTTAACTATGTCGTTGAGGCTGAAGCAGATTTCAGAAAGGTTATTGAAATGCCTGTCAGCGATAATGCTTATGATTACTTCTTCAGAGGTCTGGCTTATTATGAGCTTAAAGATTATAAGAGTGCCATTGAGGATTTTGAGAAAAGCATCGCGATCAACCCTAAATATTTTGGAGTATATTATTCTCTTGCCGAATCCTACAAAGAAGTGAACGAGTATAAAAAGGCTGCGGAAAACTATAACAAATATCTGAAAATCGCCGGAAACAAGTTCGGTTATGAAGAACAAGTCAGAGAAAAGCTGCAAGAGATAGGATTTTAAAAAGGCCGATTCTATCGGGAGTAGTCATCAGGGAAAAGAACGAGAAGGAGCAGATTAGATGCTGAACAAAAAGAAAGAAGTGACGGATCCGAAAATTATCGAA
>SLFX01000158.1 GCA_007124045.1 Candidatus Delongbacteria bacterium
CATTCTTCTCGGATAAAGAACGATAAGTTTCCTGTCCGCATCTATAGGATCCGGGTCATTCCCGATGACAAAGTCATAGATCCAGCCTGATCCGCAGTCTGATTCGAAAGACTTTACGAGTTCGCCATTAATGGTAAGAAGCCTTGCTTCTCCCCTTCCCGCAGGAGGGTTCGCCCAGAATTCGAGTCCGTCGCCGCCTTCATCTTTCAGTATCAGACGATAAGCGCCCGGACCTAGATAGAGCGTATCTCTGTAAACTGTTTCTGGAGCAAGATCATCCGCAGTTTTATGCCTGACGATCTTACCTTCGTGCAGAAGTGTCCAAGAGTTTTCTTCCGGCCTTTTATTGGTCCTCAAATAAAATATGAGAGGCGAAGAGTGCACCGGGGCGGAAGTAAAAGGAACAGTAAGCGTGTTATCATAAGGGTATTCGTCCTTTTCGCCGTTCGGCGCAATGACAGATGCTGTAAATGTATTCTTTCCTCTCCTGCTGTCAATAACTCCGGGAAGTTTCACTTTTACTGTATGATTGATTTCCAGAACGCCTGTCCACTCATAAGTACTCTTCTCAAGTCCGTCCGTTCCATATTCTATTTTCATTGACCTTACCGTATTACTGCCGTTGTTCTTTATGATCAGCTCCGGACCGTATGCGGCCGGATTTTTTCTTGAATATATCTGCTTGTCTGAAGGAACGGAGATATCGTGAACAGACACATCATTCATAAAAGCGGGTTCATTATACTGAATAAGATAAGCGCTTATTACCTGAGCGCCGTGATTCTCCACTTCTGCAGTATATGGTTCCATTACAAAATGTATCCGGTGTTCTTTTTCAGGAAACACTTCCAGTTCAAAAGTTTCGGCATCGACGATCTCGCCCGGACACCAATTCGCCCTGTCGTATATCCATGTGCCAGCCTGAGGAAAAACCGGGTTTTCGCCGCACTCTTTCCACATCTGCCTTTTCTGAACCAGTTCATCATCGTACCAGAACTCACGCCATTTGATGCAGAATTCCGCGCAGTTGTCCGGTCTGTCCATTCCGTGACCCGTCTGTATAACTCTGAGCCTTGCAAACGATGCATCGGGGTGAGTTGTAAAAGTTACTGGTTTAAGCATTTCCGAAATTGGCTTTTCAGCATTGCCGTAAGTGAAATGATCGTTGTATATCTGTGTGACAGAAACCGCTTCCGCGGCCGGAGTACCGGTAGTTATTTCGAATTCAACCGAAACGACCCAGCCTCTGTCATCATTGGCTTCGTAGCCGGAGTGTATGAAGTTTATTAGACAGCTGTCGCGTAAAACAAGGCTGAGATCTGTTACATCCTGCTCCCAGGAAAATGACCATTTATCATCAAAGGACCATCCGTAGGGAGTGATAACCCTGCCTATTTCCCAACCGAGGCTGTCTGCGCTTTGCCCGCCTGATCTCTCGAGAATTATTCTGTCGGAATAATCCCACTCTCCGCATTTAAGGCCTTCCGGACACGAAAAATGGACATGCATCGTGATCTTTCTGACAGGAACGTCCTTTCCGGGAAACACCGCCCATCTTTTGTAGTCATTTACTCCCCTGGACGGATCAGTTACGATAACTTCATCCGAATGCGAAAATACTCTTATGACTTCTTTTCTGACCGGCTCTCTACCGCAGGATAAGAACATTGATACCGTCAACAGAAATATGGCTACTTTAATCATAACTCATTCCTGTACCCTCACTTTATTATAACGAATTTACCTACAAAATCATCTTTCCTGTTATCCACATCCTGTACGCTGAACAAGTAGATACCCGATACCGCCGCCTGCTGATTATCGGTGATAAGATTCCAGTAAGCACCGTTCTTACCATGCCAGTAAGGTGTATCATGGCCCGCATTACCGTTATGCGCTATTACCTTAACGAGGTCGCCCGCAAGCGTATAGATCCGTATCACGCACCGGTCAGGTATGTTCAGAAAGGCGATCCTCCGGTACTCCTCTGCATAACTGAATGATCCGTCAGGGTCTTCCCAGCCCGACCGGCTATAATCCGCATCAGCCCTGTAAGGGTTAGGCACCACCACTACATCGCCTGTGGTTGTAAGCTTTGACGATACTGTCGAATACGCGTTTACGCTCGGTGGCGACTTCATAGGCGGAACACCCATCTTAGGAGCTCCGTATCCTGTAGAGGTTACGGCTATGTATTTCTTCTCCCCGGGTGTCTGGTTGTGAAGAATGAACCTGTAATACCTTATATCGCCCCATTCAGGGTAAGGACTTATCGCACTTACGCAGGTGTAAGTGAAAACTCCTTCAACACTGTGACTCTCTTCAAGATCACGATTGTCTCCAAATGGTACAAGATGATATATCCTGCCATGCAAAGCAGTTAAGGCTGGATAACGATCAGGATATGCTGCAATCGTGTCAGCAGGTATAGGATTATCAAGATAATCGTTCAGGTCAGAAACATTCTGATATATGTAATTTACCCTGTCAACTCCGAACAGTGTAGTAAAATTTTCTAACCTGCGGTCAGGCGATATCTCTATGTTGTAGCCCTCAAAATCATACAGCCTCGTAAATCGGTTGTATGTAAATTCGGGGCCTGCTACTCCGGATATCTCTCCATCATCACCGTAATAGAACTCGTGACTAGTCCACTCGATTATTATATCGGTATTGACTGCGCTGACCTCTATCTTCGGCGATGGCGGTGCGGACGGCGCCCTGAAATCGGGTACTCCGTCTCCGGCTGTCAATCGGCCGTCATCAAATCCGTAACGAACCCAAGTACCCTGAGGAAAATATCCGTCCAGCTTGTCATACTTTACCATATAACCCCAGCCTTCGCCGTCTTCAGGATTACCCGTAGGACCGTATTTCCCGCAGTCGCTCTCGTAAAGCCTGCCGAAGGGAAGAAGATTATCCTCACCGTACCAGCCGTCACCTCTCGTTATGCCGAACCTGGTTACAGGTGTGTCATACATCGGCGTATCATAGACTCTCTCCGCCCATACGACATTGTAAAAAGCATCATACCAACCC
>SLFX01000077.1 GCA_007124045.1 Candidatus Delongbacteria bacterium
AGAACACCCGCTGAAAGACTGACTTTTGCAGTATTCGGAAGGCTTGATCACCTTCAGGTAATGGATAAAAAGTATCAGCCGCCCGTGGATCAGCTTTTCTATCTCGGCGGAACAGGAACAGTAAGGGGCATAGGCAGTAATCTTTTCCTGAAAAACAGTGAAGGCGATCCGGCAGGCGCAAAAACCGCCGCTGTTCTCGCATTCGAAACGAGAATGGAATTCTGGAAGAACTGGGAGACACCTGTTTTCTTCGACACGGGTTATATGACAGAATCGGATCACACTGACGGTCTTCTAAGAACAACGGCCGGTACCGGATTAAGGTATGTTACTCCTATAGGAGCCATGGGAATACTCTACGGATATCCTCTTGATATTCGGAGGGGATATAAAAAAGGTGTATTCCATTTTTCTCTGGGATACACCTTTTAGCCGCAGTTTTTTTTTACTTCAGAGCGTTCAAAGCTTTTTCGTAATCCGGCTCGTTTGCTATGTCAGCGACCTGTTCGGTATATATCACTTTGCCGTTCTCATCTGCTACAATGACAGCTCTGGAGTGAAGGCCTTTAAGCGCACCGTCAATTATCTCGACCCCGTAATCATAACCGAACTGGCCGGTTTCGAAGTCAGATAAAGTGATGACATTGTCAAGACCTTCTGCGCCGCAGAATCTCGCCTGCGCGAAAGGCAGATCGCGGGAAATGCAGAGTACTTTTGTGTTATCCATTTCCGAAGCGAGTTTGTTGAACTGTCTGACAGACATTGCGCATGTGGGCGTGTCAATGCTGGGGAAGATGTTAAGAACAAGTCTCGAACCTCTGTAGTCGGACAGATCAGTTCTTATGAGTTTTGTCGTTGCGAGAGTAAAATCCTTCAGCTCTTCTCCGATTGCAGGCAGTTCTCCTACCGTATTTACCGGGTTACCTTTTAGTGTTATTTTTGCCACTAATGAGTCCTATAAGTTAATTATTTCTATTTTTCGAAAGTGCCTTTGAAATCTATAGGGTCGCCTGTTGCAAAGCCTCTTTCATCGAGTTCTTTAAGCTGTCCTCTAAAGCTTCCTTTCAGTGATGTCACAACCTTTGCACGCATTGTAGTTATTCTTGTTTCAAGATATTCCAAATCGACATCTACAGATTCCACGAGGTATCCTTTAAAATCCATCCATGTGCTTTCACCTAACTCGGAATCATCCTGATCGAAAGTGAGCGCAAACCTTATACCTTCCTCCTCTTCATCGTCCAGGCCTGCATATATGGTATATTTATTTGTGTCGTCAGCCGGAGTCATGGCATCGTTTCTAATGATTACATCAACGAAAGAAATATCATTTTCGCCTAACTCCATTGTAAGTACTAGTTCTTTTTCAGCATCAGTTTTTCCGGTGGCCTGTTCCAGTTCGGACGAACTCTCTTTAGAACTTCCGCCACATCCGATAATGAACAGTGCCGTTGAAACGATCAGTGTCAAAATTATGCTCTTCATGTTTTTCTCCTTCTTTTGTTTTTTGGATTATTGCTTATAATCAGACTTTATTGTATATTTCGGTTACCGGTTTTGTAACTTCGGTCAGTAAGATAACAGAAAATCAGGAAAAAATCAAATTTTATGATTCTAATTTCAGTGCCGTCTTTGAACGAACACGCCTACCTTCCGCTTCTGCTTGAAGATCTTAGAATGCAGTCTTATACAGACTTCAAACTATTCGTCTGCGTGAACAATCCCGATGATTGGTGGAGAGATGAGGCTAAAAGGTCAAAGTGCGAAAATAATCTGAGAACGATAGAATATTTGAGGTCGGTTGAGGGACTTAGTATAACTGTTATAGACAGGTCATCACCCGGCCTCGGTTGGAAGGAAAAGCAAAAGGGTGTGGGGTACGCAAGAAAGGAACTGTTCGAAGCGATAGACAAAGAGGCGTCTGACAATGATATCGTTATCAGTCTTGATGCCGATACCAGGATCGGACAGGATTATATAAGCTCGGTAAGAAAACTGTTTTTTAAGAACAGCAAGGCTCTGCTTCTGGCGAATCCCTACTATCATAAGCTGACTGGTGACGACAGAATTGACAGGGCGATCCTCCGGTATGAACTTTACATGAGATACTACCTGCTTAATCTTATCAAAATCAGATCGCCCTACTCTTTCACCGCGCTGGGCTCAGCCATATCGTTCAAAACAGCCGGTTACAGGAAGATCAGCGGGATAACTCCGAGAGAAGCGGGTGAGGATTTCTATTTCGTTAACCGGATGAGAAAAGCCGGCAATATTCTTACATCGAACGACGAGTGCGTTTATCCCTCAGCGCGTGAATCTGACAGAGTTCCTTTCGGGACAGGACCGGCAGTCACAAAAGGCCTCGCCGGCGACTGGGAAAGCTACCCTTTTTACGATCAGGAAGCTTTCAGCCGGATCGGTGAAACATACAGGCTGCTTCCCGAGCTTTTCAGGGCAGATGTTCCGACTCCGGTTGACGGGTTCATATCAGAGAGTTTCGGAACGAACATATGGGTGCCACTGCGCAAGAACTTTAAGACGGAAAAACTTTTTATCCGCGCCTGTCACGAAAAGCTCGACGGCCTGAGGATACTTCAAATTTTGAAGTATTATCATAAAGGCGACAGCCTGCAAAATTTCATCAGATTCAGCAAGGAGATCGGGATCGGGCTCAAATGCGGTTTTTCATTCGAAAACTCAACTGTTGAGGAGCTTGATAAGATAAGGAACGATTATTTTCAGACAGAATCGGAGAAAAGGAAAGAGACCGATTTGCCATAACTAAAGCAATTAAAGGACTTTGTAATGAAAAAAATAATTGATCTTACGCACGAAATTAAAGCAGGTATGACAGTTTATCCAAATACTTTTGCTCCACTTTTCGAAGAGTATAACAGGATTGATAAAGACGGTTTCGCAGAAATGAAAATCTCGATGGCGACTCATACAGGCACTCATATAGATGCTCCATGCCATTTGATATCAGGAGCTAAAACGCTTACTGATTTTCCTTTGGAAAAATTTACGGGAAAAGCTGTTGTAATTGACTGCAGGAATAAAGAAACAATATCTTCAGACATTATTTCAATGTATGAAGTATATATAGAAAAAGCGGATTTCGTCCTTTTCCGTACAGGATGGAGCACCAAATGGGAAGATGGTACATACTTTACAGGATTTCCGACACTGACAGAAGAGGCTGCGGCCATTCTCGTTTCATTCGGGCTTAAAGCAGTAGGTTTTGACTGCGTATCGGTTGACGCGATCAGTTCAGAGGATTTGAAAATACACAAAATATTTCTCTCGAAAGACATTCTGATAATTGAGAACCTCACAAACCTCGATAAGCTTCCAGAAGGACTGTTCGGTTTTTTTGCTGTTCCGCTCAAGATAGAAGATTCGGACGGTTCGCCCGTCAGGGCATTCGCCGAAATCTGAGCCTATATTTTTTTACATATTTTTTTTACTTGCTTTTAAAGAATTATATTTGTAATTTAAACACTAATGCATATACATTTTTTTAGATCGAGAAGGAGGAGAGTATCATGAAGAAACTGATCGTGTTGTTAATAGCAATAATGACAGCAGGAGTCCTTACCGGGCAGGAACTTTTGAGGATTAATATGGTTGATGAAACCCATGAGAACTATCCTTTGGGTACAATTACAAGGATAAAATTCAGCGATTTTGGTAATAATAGATTGAAAGTGGATCTTGAAGACGGCAGGAAACTGTTTTTTTTCCTTGACGGGATAACTGATCTGAGCTTTTCGGGTACTACGAGCATTGAAGAACAAGAAGAGATACTTACCAAACTAGGAATATCTCTTCTGAGGAACTATCCTAACCCTTTCAATCCGGAAACTACGATAAGTTTCAGCATTGATATTCCCGGACATACACGAGTAGATATCTATAACCAGACAGGCCAACTTGTAACTACAATCCACGAAGGAGAAATGAGCAGGGGCAGCCACATCCTGAAATGGAACGCTCAGCAACATAACGCATCAACAGGAGTCTATTTCGTAAGAGTAAGTCAGAGCGGAAAACACTTAAGCAGTAAAATGCTTCTGGTAAAATGAGTCTTGGAGAGAGAGATGAAAAAAATAATAGTAGCAATAGTATTAGCAACACTCGCTTTATTTGCGGGCAAACTGCACATAAACTTCAATGACGGAACACCGACAGTAGAGATAGATTTTACAGACCTGAATCACATTGAGATAATAGATGATATGGTTCTAATTCCAGGTGGAACATATATGCGGGGCGATCATTTTGATGAGGGTTGGAGTGGCGAACTTCCAGTTCATCAGGTAACTTTAAACAGTTTTTATATGAGCAGGTTTCTTGTGACCCAGAAGGAGTGGAGAGACATATTAGGTTCAAATCCTGCCCATAGTTACGGAGTCGGTGACAATTATCCTGTTTATTATATAAGCTGGTATGCCATAATTAAGTATTGCAACCTAAGGAGTAAGGCTGAGGGATTTACACCTGTTTACACAATAGATAATTCGACAAATCCTGCTGATTGGGGGGATGTGCCTGATGAGAGCAATGAAATATGGGATGCTGTTGTTTGTGATTTTTCTGCTAATGGCTACAGGTTACCCACTGATGCCGAATGGGAGTATGCGGCAAGAGGCGGCTTAGAAGGGCAAAGGTTTCCGAACGGTGCTACGATATCACATGGCAAGAACGGGGATACACAGGCAAATTACCGTAGTTCCTGGAGAATTGACAGGCCCAACTATTTTTACGATGTAAGTCAAACTGAAGGCCATCATCCTGACTTCAACGGAACTTCATCACCAGTTGGTACTTTTCCTCCCAACGGGTATGGACTTTACGATATGTCAGGTAACTTGTGGGAGTGGTCCTGGGACTGGTGGCATTATTACACTGAGGATGCACAGGTGAATCCTACTGGACCTGAAGCTGGTTCTTTCCGCACTGTGAGGGGAGGGGGACACTGGCAATACGATGCTTATTACTGCCGAGTTTCAAATCGTAACTTATTAATGCCGCTAATATCCTACGACCGATTTATAGGCTTTCGTGTTGTAAGGTCACATTGAAAAATCTGGGAGAATGGAGATGAAGAAGAAAATTCTAACAATAATAGTTGCATCACTATCTTTATTTGCAGGGAAATTACATATAGATTTCAACAATGGAACAACTTCAGTAGAGATAAATTTTACAGACATCAATAGTATTGAGATAGTTTATGATTCACCCGTAGGTATCGTACTTATTCCTTCTGGCTCCTATATGCGTGGCGATCATTTTAAAGAAGGTGGGAGCGGCGAGCTGCCAGTCCATCAGGTAACCTTGAACAGTTTTTACATGGATATCACTAGTGTGACACAGAGTGAATGGAAGTCTGTGATGACTGGCAACACCAATGGGATATCAGCAACTCCGAGCCATCCTGATTATGGCATTGGACATAATCATCCGGTTAATGGAGTTAGTTGGTATTCTGTACTGGTATTCTGCAACAGGAAGAGTATGGCTGAGGGTTATGATGCTGTTTATGTTATTAACAACTCTACAAATCCAGCGGATTGGGGAGATGTGCCAACTACTCAAAATGCGGCATGGGATGCCGTAATCTGTAAGTGGCATGCAAATGGATACAGGCTTCCGAGTGAAGCTGAATGGGAGTATGCTGCGAGAGGTGGATTGTCTGGTCAGCGTTTTCCTAACGGCGCAACTATTTCACACAGCACTAACGGAGATACTCAGGCGAACTATCACAGTTATTGGGTAGGCGGAGTTTCTTTTTACAGCTATGATGTAAGTCCTACCACGGGAAATCACCCCTCTTATAAGGGAAAAAGTTCACCTGTGGGGAGTTTTTCTCCTAACGGGTATGGATTGTATGATATGTCGGGGAACTTAAACGAGTGGTGTTGGGATTGGTTATCAAGTTATTCTGATTCTGCTCAGGTAAATCCTACTGGACCTGAAACAGGTTTATATCGTGTGTCACGGGGTGGCAATTGGGAAAAGAATGCTGACCTTTGTCGCGTATCAGCTCGTAGTGCCGGCTTCCAATACTATGGCCACTACGCAGTCGGTTTCCGGCTGGCAAGGACACCATAATACACACAGGTTACTTACTAGCGGGGGTGGAAAGAAATTACCTTTTAGCCCTCTTACAGTTTGAGCTCAATAAAAAAGTATTTTTCCCTTGACAATATGGCATATTGGAAGTTATATTTCCAAAATGAGACAATACATTGGAAGAAATATCGAAAGTGAGCTTACAAAAAGACTGACATATTTTCCGGCTGTAGCAGTTTTAGGACCCAGGCAATGCGGAAAATCAACATTGATCAAAGAGTTAAGCAAAAGAATAGAAAATTTTGTTTATCTTGATCTTCAAAATGATGACGATGTTAAAAAGTTAGATGAACCCAATATATTTTTCAATTTTAACAAAGATAAGACCATATGTCTTGATGAAATCCAAAACAGGCCTGAATTGTTCAAAATACTTAGAAGCGTGATAGATTCATACAGGCGGAACGGCAGATTTATAATTCTCGGGTCTGCTTCAAGAGATCTGATAAAACAGAGCAGTGAATCTCTCGCGGGCAGGATTTCGTACCTCGAACTGACTCCTTTTCTGTTAAGTGAAATATTTGATGAGGTTAAAGATCCTCTGTACAGCTTGTGGTACAAAGGCGGATTTCCCGAAAGTGTCTTACTTGAAGCTGACGAACAGAGTTTTAAATGGAGAGAAAGCTTCATCAGGACTTTTCTGGAAAGGGATATACCTCAGCTGGGATTTTCGATCCCTTCGACAGTAATAGGACGGCTTTGGAAGATGTGCGCTCACCTCCACGGTCAGACCTTAAACAATTCAAAACTTGGAGAAGCAATAGGAGTTTCGCATCATACCGTAAAAAATTACATAGACATACTTTCTCAGACATTTATGATAAGATTACTTCCGGTTTATCATGCCAACATAGGTAAAAGAATAGTAAAATCGCCGAAATTTTATATAAGAGATAACGGAATTTTAAACTCTCTTCTTTCAATCAGAAATTTTAATGAGTTGCTTTCTCATCCCGTATTCGGAGAATCTTGGGAAGGTCTTGTTATTGAAAATATACTTTCCGAGCTTAGTGACTGGGACGGTTATTACTACAGAACTTCAAAAGGAGCCGAGATTGACCTCATATTAGAACGGGGACAAAAAAAAATAGCAGTCGAATGCAAGGCTTCAAGCGCACCGCCAACATCAAAAGGTTTTTATATCGCAATGGAAGATTTAGAAATAGATGAAGCTTATATAATCGCTCCGGTCAAAGATGAATATCCGATAAAAAAGAATGTATGGGTAATGACCCTCAAAGGTTTCATTGATAAGATGAAACGGGAATAAAACTTATCGAACTGTTATTTGATCATGAAAATAATTAAGACACCACATATTCCGGTCTATTCATGGGCGGATAATGTAGAGCCGGGAGCGATGGCTCAGGCAATGGATCTGGCAAAGCTGCCTTTTTTAATCAGCCATGTTGCGCTGATGCCCGACTGTCACGAGGGCTACGGGATGCCGATAGGGGGAGTGATCGCCGCTAAGGGGTATATTATACCTAACGCGGTAGGTGTTGATATCGGCTGCGGTATGTGCGCTGTCAGGACAGGGCTAAAAGATATCGGCAGGGACGAGCTGAAACTTATCATGAGCCGGATAAGGGGCCGCATACCTCTCGGCTTTAATCATCATAAGGAGAAAAAGGATATCTTTCTTATGCCGGATCCGTCAAAACTCTCTTCCGGTATGGTATGCGATGAGCAGTTCGAGGCGGCGAGATCTCAGATCGGCACTCTCGGAGGCGGCAATCATTTTATCGAGGTTCAGAAAGGTTCAGACGGCCATATATGGATAATGATACACAGCGGATCGAGAAATCTCGGCAAAAGAGTGGCAGATCATTATAACAGGATCGCGAAAGAGAAGTGCTCTGACGGCATCGCGAAACAGAGCGTCCCGAAAGACCTTGCATATCTGCGCACCGGATCAAAAGAAGCGGTCAGCTATCTGGCCGAAATGAACTACTGCGTCAGCTTCGCATTTGCGAACAGGAAGGAGATGATGAAAGAGATATGTGCATCTTTCCGCGATACTCTCGGAGATGTGGAGTTCGGAGAGATGATAAATATTGCTCATAATTACGCCGCAGCTGAAACTCATTTCGGCAAAAAGGTCTTCGTTCACAGGAAAGGGGCGACTTCCGCAAGAAAAGGCGAGACCGGTATAATACCCGGCTCACAGGGTTCGAAGTCGTATATTGTCAAAGGACTGGGAAAAGCGGAATCGTTCACATCGTGTTCACACGGCGCCGGCAGAAAAATGGGCAGGAACGAAGCGAAAAGATCGCTCGATCTCCGGTCGGAGATTCAGAAACTTGACGAACTCGGTATAATACACGCTATTAGGAATAAGAGCGATCTCGAAGAAGCCGCCGGCGCGTACAAGGATATCGGAGAAGTTATGAAAGCTCAGAAAGATCTTGTTAAGATCACTGTAGAATTAAGCCCGCTTGCGGTCATTAAAGGCTAAACAGAACTGATATTTTTTAAAAAACAGACCGGTAATTCCGCTTGACATTCAGAGTAGTTATTGTTATAATGTAATGGAAAAGTGAGGCATCAGTAACTAATCCCCAAAATCAGGTCTATCACATGAAACTACCATCAGATAAGAAGTTGGTGCAATTAGCGAGGGAAGTATTTTGTATTGAAATCGCTGCTCTCGAGGGCGTTTCAGCACGATTAAACAGCAGTTTTGCCGACGCTGTCAGATCAATTTACGAGTGTAAAAGCAAGGTCGTCGTGACAGGAATGGGAAAATCAGGTATCATTGCCCGGAAACTTGCCGCTACATTCTGTTCAACTGGCACATTGGCAATATACATGCATCCTGCGGAAGCTCTTCACGGAGATCTGGGAGTGGTCGTAATAGAAGATGTTGTTATAATGATAGGCAAGAGCGGTGAATCCGATGAGAACCTTTCTATTATCCCTGTTCTCAAAAAGACCGGATGCAAGATCATTTCAATAACCGGAAACAAGGATTCCACTCTGGCAAGAAATTCGGATATTGTACTTGATACCTTCGTATCAAAAGAAGCCTGCAGTCTCAATCTTGCTCCTACATCCAGTACGACCGCAGCACTTGTTATGGGAGACGCTCTTTCAACCGTAGTCTCAAGGCTCAAGAAATTCAGGGAAGAAGATTTCGCGATGTATCATCCCGGAGGGACCCTGGGCAAAAGACTTCTTTTGAAAGTATCTGACTTCCTGCATCCGCTCGAAGAGACCGCGGTGTGCTGTCCCGAGGATGATCTGCGGAGCGTTCTTATAAAGATGAGCGAAAAGAATCTCGGAGCAGCTCTCATAATTAAAAACGGAAAACTTAAGGGAATAATCAGCGACGGAGATATAAAACGCATTCTTACAAAATATAAGAATATTGATCCGCTCCGTGCTGAAGATATTATGACTCCCGATCCAAAAACAATTGATTCGGAAATGCCGGCTTTCGAGGCTTTGAAAATAATGAAACAAAGCGGAAGTTTCAGCGTTATGCCGGTATTGAATGATAAAAGGCCTGCCGGCCTGGTAAGGCTTCACGATCTACTCAGGTCAGGACTGTAAAAATTATCTATGGATAAAAAAACACCTGCAACAGATAACCTCACGCCAATGATGAAACAGTATCAGGAGATAAAGAATAGAAAACCTGATCACATACTGTTTTACAGGCTCGGAGATTTTTATGAAATGTTCTTTGACGATGCCGTGACCGGAAGCCGGGTTCTGAACATTACTCTCACAACAAGGGGGAAACATCTAGGTACGGAAATACCTCTTGCAGGATTTCCTCATCATCAGATAGATAATTATCTTTCCAAAATGATCAAAGCAGGATATAAGGTGGCTGTATGCGACCAGACCGAAGATCCTAAAAAAGCAAAGGGAATTGTTAAAAGAGATATAACAGAAATAGTCACCGCCGGAACGGCACTTTCTGATCAGATCGTAGAAAGCGGAAGAAACAATTATCTTGCTGCTGTGTGCAGAAACAAAAATGGAGAATACGGGTTTGCTGCTGCCGATATTACTACAGGTGAATTCACTGCATATGACACATGTTCAGAAAAAAGCCTGACCGAACTGATAATGCATTTTGATCCGTCAGAGATAATTACGCATGAAAACGCAATGACCGAACAATTCAAGGGGTCAGATACCTCATTTACATTTATACCGGAAAAGAAATTTTTCTCCAACATCCCTCTTCAATTAATCAGAGATCTTTATGGAGTTGTATCCTTTTCATCATTCGGTTTTGAAGGCGGCGAGCTTTCACTTTTGAGTGCCGGTATAATTATTGAGTATCTTGCGGAGAATATTAGTTCAAAAATCCCCGAACTAAACAGGATAAAGAAATATTCAGATGATGATATATGTGTAATTGACTATAAGACAAGAAGAAATCTCGAAATCCTTGAGTCCTATACCGACGGAAAAAATGCAAAAACACTTTATTCGGTTATGAATAAAACACAAACACCCATGGGGTCAAGACTCCTGAAGAAGTGGCTTACTGCTCCATTGAGGGACAAAGAAGAGATACTGAGAAGGCTTAATATAACGGAAATTTTGGTCAGAGACCGGGATGAGAGATGTTATTTGTCCTCGATACTGTCCAGAATATGCGATATAGAAAGGCTGGCAGCAAAGATCGATACCGGACGGATCAGCCCGGATGAACTTATCAGATTAAAAAGGTCGCTTGAACATATACCGGAATTGCGGAGTTCGACGGCCGGGTCATCCTTACCGGAACTTAAAGATCTTGGAGAACGGTTTGACGGTTGTCCTGATTTCGTTGAGCTGATAGAATCATCAATAGAAGAAGAATCAGGCCGTGATTTAAAGTCAAGGTTTATAAAAAAGGGTTTTTGCCGTAATCTTGATGAACTTTACGAACTGTCAGATAACGGGAAGGATAAAATAGTTGCTTTGGCCGAGAAAGTCAAAAAAGATATCGGCATTCCGGGCATGAAGATTGGTTACAACAGGGTTTTCGGATATTATTTTGAAACCACAAAAAAATACTCTGATATAATACCGGAAGGATTTATACGAAAACAGACACTGGTCAATTCAGAGAGATTTATAAACACCGAGTTGAAGGAGTATGAAGACAGCATTCTGGGTGCAGATGAAAAGATAGAGGAGTTGACAAAGGAGATCTTTTCAGAAATCAAAAAGAAACTGGTGCAGTTCGTAAGAAGGATAAGAGCGGATTCATATAACTGTGCTTATCTTGATTGTTTGATATCGTATGCAGAAGTATCCGATTCTGAAAAATTTTCAAGACCCGAATTCAGTGCAAAAAAAGAGATATTTATTACCAATGGAAGGCATCCCGTGGTTGAAAAAAATCTTGCATCGGGAGAAGATTATATACCGAATGACCTTACAGTTACCGAGGATAAAAATATTCTTATAATCACAGGGCCCAACATGTCGGGTAAATCAACTTTCCTAAGGCAGACTGCAATAATTGTTTTGCTTGCTCAGGCAGGGTGTTTCGTGCCGGCCGACAAGGCTGTTTTAGGAATGACGGACAGAATTTTTACCAGGGTGGGAGCTTCGGATAATCTCAGCGGGGGTGAAAGTACATTTCTCGTAGAAATGAACGAAACTGCAAATATACTCAATTATGCAACTCCCGACAGCCTTGTTATTTTTGACGAAGTGGGACGCGGCACAGCCACTTTTGACGGATTGAGCCTGGCATGGTCAATAGTCGAATATATACACAACGAACCGAAAATCGCCTCAAGAACCCTTTTTGCCACCCATTATCATGAACTTACTGAAATTGAAAGGATATGTCACAGGGTCAAAAATTTTCATGCCAGTGTTGTTGAAAATAAGGATGAAGTCATTTTCATGCGTAGGATAATTGAAGGCTCAGCTGATCACAGCTACGGTATATATGTCGCTAAACTCGCGGGAATACCGGAAAAAGTTTTAAAAAGGGCAAAAATAATTCTCCGCAATCTTGAGGAGAATGAACTGACTCCCGATTCCAGACCTGTAATTGCCAGAGACAGAAAGAAAAAGAATTCAGATGTATATGTAAACCTTTTCGATCCGGAGAATGACCGGATCAGAGAAGCATTAAAAGCAATAGATCCCGAATCAATAACACCTATCGAAGCGATCAACAGGCTAAATGAACTAAAAAAATTACTTTGAAATAAATATAAAGGGGTAAATGAAAATGACCAGAAGATCAAAATGCAAATTCATATTTATTACAGGCGGAGTGGTATCGTCACTCGGCAAGGGTATCGCAGCCGCCAGTATAGGACTTCTTTTGAAACAGAGAGGTTTGAGTGTTTCAATTCTTAAACTTGACCCCTATCTGAATCTTGACCCGGGAACGATGTCCCCGTTTCAGCACGGTGAGGTTTTTGTGACAGAAGACGGTGCTGAGACAGATCTTGACCTCGGTCACTATGAAAGGTTTATTGACATAAACATGATGAAGGAAAATAATGCTACCGCAGGTCAGATATACGAAACAGTTCTTTCTAACGAGAGGAAGGGTGAATATCTGGGAGGTACGGTTCAGATTATTCCTCATGTCACGAACGAAATAAAAAACAGAGTGACAGCTGTGGCAAAATCCACAAAATGCGATGTTCTTATTGTTGAGATCGGCGGAACGGTTGGTGATATAGAAAGTCTCCCTTTTATTGAAGCGATCAGGCAAATGAAATTCGATACATTAAATAACAGTACTCTATACATTCATCTAACATATGTTCCGTACATAACCACATCGGGTGAGTTAAAAACAAAACCGACTCAGCATTCCGTAAAAAAGCTTCTTGAACACGGTATTCAACCTGATATTCTTATTACAAGGACAGAGCACAGTATTCCAAAAAGTGCAAAAGAAAAGATAGCACTTTTCTGTAATGTGGATAAAAAAAGTGTGATAGAGGCAATTGACCAGCCCACAATTTATCAGGTTCCCGTTGAGTTTAAAAATAACAAACTTGATGATCTTATATGCTCTAAACTTTCGGTCAAGACTCCAGAGTCTGATCTTGAGAGCTGGAAAAAGCATGTGAAATATATAAAAACTCCTGTTCATTCTGTAAGAATTGCTATAGTAGGTAAATATATTGGCCTGAAAGATTCATATAAAAGTATAGTGGAAGCATTTATACATGCAGGTAGTGATAACAAAGCAAAAGTTGAACTGGAGTGGGTAGGCAGTGAAGATATTGAGCAAAAAGGGCCGGAAAATATTCTTTCCGATGTTTCCGGCGTTCTTGTTCCGGGCGGATTTGGAGAAAGAGGTATTGAAGGAAAGCTTCTTGCCGTCAAATATGCAAGAGAAAAAAACATACCTTTTTTTGGAATATGCCTCGGAATGCAGTGTGCTGTAATAGAATATGCACGAAATGTCGGCGGAATGAAAAATGCTAACTCCACTGAATTTGCAAGGAAACTGAAATATCCTGTTATAGACCTTATGGCCTCTCAAAAAAAGGTAAAGAATAAAGGCGGTACTATGAGGCTCGGGGCTTTTAACTGTGAGATAGAAAAAGGATCGAAGCTTTTTGATGCTTATGAACAAAAAACAATATCTGAAAGACACAGACACAGATTCGAGGTCAATAATGACTATATCGGTATGCTTGAAGACTGCGGACTGACCGTTTCCGGAAAGAATCCTGATTTGAACCTTGTTGAAGCTGTTGAGATCACTGATCATCCGTGGTTTGTAGGAGTTCAGTTTCATCCTGAACTAAAATCAAGACTGACCAGACCTCATCCTCTTTTCAGAGATTTTGTCAAAGCGGCTCTTAATTACGAAAAATAACGGATGACAGATCAGGATATAAAATATCTTTTCGACAGAGGAATGTTCGGTATGAAAATGGGGCTTTCCAATATTACTGATCTTCTAAAATACAATTCTGTCGATCATTCTGCCATGCACTTTGTCCACATTGCCGGTACCAACGGAAAGGGGTCTGTTGCGAACATCATATCTGCAGTACTCACTGCCAACGGCTATCGCACAGGACTTTTTACTTCACCCCATCTGCAGAGATTTAACGAAAGGATAAAGATAGACGGCAAAGAAATAGCCGACGAAGAAATATCTTCACTGGTAAGATTCTTTAAAGATGGTATCGAAAAATTCAACTGCACTTTTTTTGAGGCTAATACAGCCATGGCCATTAAGTATTTTTCCGATAATGAAGTGGATATCTCAATTATAGAAACAGGCTTGGGCGGAAGGCTTGATTCCACAAATGTAATAACCCCGGTCTTATCAGTCATAACAGGTGTGGATCTCGATCATCAGAAGCAGCTGGGCAGTTCAATAATTGAGATCGCCCGTGAGAAGGCCGGAATAATAAAAAAAGGCGTACCGGTCGTCCTGAATACCGATAAGAGTTCTGTATATAAAAAGATTTCATCGGCCGCCCGAAAGAAAAAGTCAAAACTTGTAAATATAAACGGCAGAAGGTCACCATGCCGGTTCAAAAAACAGAAAGACAGACTTTTAATGAGTTTTTTTTCCGGCGGGGAAAAATGCAGTGCTGTTATCAGGTTGAAAGGCGATTATCAGAAGAAAAACCTGATGACTTCCGTTGCAGCTTTAAAAATACTTAATTCTCGCTTTCCGATCCGTTCAGCGCCTACAAAAATAGCATTGGAAAATCTTCGTGTTAAAGGAAGAATGGAGAAAATATCAGATAATCCGTTAATTATTATCGATGCGGCTCATAATGTTCAGGGTCTTAGGGTGCTTTCTTCAGAAATTCGCAAAATCAAAGACAGAAGGGTTCATCTCATCGCAGGTACAGTAAAGGATAAGGATTACGAACGGATACTCAAGATAATATCAGATATCGATGCGGAGCTTTATTTCGTTCAGGCGTCTAACGGCCGAATGCTTGAATCTTGTAAAGCATCCAAAATGATCCGGGATAAATTTCGGAAGGAATGTACCTGTTTTGAAACTTCTGAAGAAGTGCTTGGCCATGTTCTAAAAAATATGGGCAAAAATGATGTTATGATCGTTTCAGGATCTCATTTTTTACTTGGAGAATTTCTGGATGAATTCGAAAAAATAAAACCAAATATTAATAAAATCAGGGAGAACTATGGAAGACCATCAGAAAATGGATCTCAAAACCCTTAAAAGCAAAACTGTAAGAGAGCTTACAGAGATCGCTGTGAAAATAGGTATAGAGGATTATGCCACGCTTCTCAAACAGGAGCTTATTTTTAAAATACTCGAGGGGAACAATCAGGAAGACGATACTCTAGAAGGCGACGGATTACTGGAGATAATAAGTCTCGACAAAGATAATAAATACGGTTTTCTGCGATCCCCTAACACAAATTATCAGCAGGGCAAGAACGACATATATGTATCTCCGGCTCAGATAAAAAAATTCGGATTGAGAACAGGACATTACATAACAGGTCAGATCAGAGCGCCCAAAGAAGGAGAAAAGTATTTTGCTCTGACCAGAATTGATACTGTCAATGAGTTTAATCCCGAAATGATAAAGAAAATAATAATGTTTGAAAACCTTACACCTCTTCATCCTGACGACAGGTATAAGCTTGAAAACAGAAAGTTCGGAGCAGAAAATGAAACACTGAGAATACTGGATCTTTTTGTTCCGGTGGGAAAAGGCCAGAGAGCACTGATCGTATCTCCGCCTAAAGCAGGTAAAACGACTATTATGCGTCAGGTCGCCAATGCAATAGCGGAGAACCATCCCGATGCCAAGATAATGATGCTTCTGGTCGATGAAAGACCGGAAGAGGTAACTGAAATGACCCGCGGCATAAGAGGCGAGGTGATCAGTTCAACTTTTGATGAAAAGCCAGAAAAGCACATTTCTGTGGCGAGAATGGTTTTGGAAAAAGCAAAAAGGGAAGTCGAATACGGAAAAGATGTTGTTATTCTGCTCGACAGTATTACAAGGCTGGCAAGGGCGTACAATGCAGCGGCTCCCCACAGCGGCAGAATACTTTCCGGAGGTGTTGACGCCAATGCTCTTTATGAACCCAAAAGATTTTACGGTGCCGCGAGAAATATTGAAGAGGGAGGCAGCCTTACCATAATAGCTACGGCTCTGGTCGATACCGGCAGCAGGATGGATGAGGTTATATTCGAAGAGTTTAAGGGAACAGGCAATATGGAGCTTGTTCTGGACAGGAGACTTTCCGACATGAGGATATATCCTGCTATAGATATAAATAAATCCGGTACAAGAAAAGAAGAGCTTCTTCTTGAGAAATCTACTTTGAATAAAATATGGATACTGAGGAAAATGCTCGCTCCGATGAACAATATTGAGTCAATGCGGTTTATGAAGGAAAAAATAAATCAGACCGACAGCAATTCTGAATTGTTCAAGCTGATGACAAGCGGCGGATCTCTGTAAAACACCGGAGTTATGGTTTTGAAAAAATACAATAAGTATCTTCCATACGCACTGTTTTTTGTAATAACTGTATTTATGTTTTCTGCTTTTTTGTTTTCTGCAAATGCAGTCTTATTCAGTTCGGATCAGCTTGAAAGCGGGATATTTTTCAGAAAATTCTATGCAGAGTTTGTAAGGACATACGGGCAAATGCCTTTGTGGAACAGATTTATTTCATGTGGTTTGCCGTTCGTTGATGCGATGCACGGGGATACATTTTATCCCGCAGCTATAATACAGTTTTTCATGCCTATGCACAAAGCTCTTGGATTAAAACTGGTTCTTCATGTTTTTCTTGCCGGTGCTTTTATGTATGTGTTTCTAAAGAATTACGGCCTGAGGAAAACTGTATCAGTCGCCGGAGCGGTAGCATACATGACTGCACCAATGCTTGTTACTCTGGTGTATCCCGGTCATGACGCCAAAATGTATGTAGCCGCCCTTTTGCCTCTGGGCTTTAATTTCCTCAATAAAGGTCTTGACGGCAAAGGTTTTACAAATTATTTGTATTTCGGTGCGGTAACTGGATTCATGATACTTTCTTCACATATTCAGACAACTTATTTTTCGCTCTGGGTGTTTTTCTTTTTTGCACTTTACAGGGTTATATATAAATATGTGAAGTCAAAGGATTTGGGAGATGCCGTCAGATCTTCAGGCTTTTTCTGGACGGGGATAGCTTTTGGCCTGATGATCGGACTTGTTCAGCTTCTGCCGCCCTATATATACGCGAAAAATTTCTCGATCAGGGGAACGGAGGCTAAAACATCATTTGAACATGCGATAACATGGGGGATTCATCCTGAAGAGGCAGTATCTTTGATAGTTCCTGAATTCTGCGGCGAGAACAGACTTTCGCATGCTCAAACCATGGAAGATTACGAAAAGGTGCTGAAACAGGGCGGAAACTCATACTGGGGCAGAAATCCTTTCAAACTTAACAGTGAGTATTCCGGAGTTATACTTTTTTTCTTTACAGTCCTTTCACTGTTCTTTTACAAAGGTAAATTTAAAAAAGATGTGATCTTTTTTTCATCATTCGGTCTGTTTACAATACTTTATTCTCTGGTGGATCATACCCCGCTTTTCAGACTGGCCTATACCGTGATACCTGGAGTAAAACTTTTCCGCGGTCAGGGAATGATCCTTTTTATACTCACCTTCGTTCTTACCGTTTGCGCGTCGGTACTTTTGGACCACTTTATCAACCTCCGGGAAGAAAAAACAGAAAATAAGATACTTTGTAAAAGACTTGCTGTTATCGCAGCCTCAGTTTTTGCATCGGGTCTTGTATTGTCTTTTGGACTTGATTTTTTTATGGGTTTGTATGAAAGCGTGATTGATCCTCCCAGAATGCCGGATCCTGAATATTTGCCCCATATCAGAAGCGGTATTCTGATTTCTTTTACTTTGATGTCTGCTGCACTTTTATCTGTTATTTTATATATGAAAAAGGTTTACGGAATCAGAGAGTTTGTAATAATTATTTCTTTACTGTTTTTCGCTGACTCTTACAGGATCAATAAAAAGTTCATTCAAACAAATGATAAAGACCTTCTCGGTATAAAATTTACCGATATAGATCTCACAAGACAGCTGAGGGAGCTTGAAAAGCAGGAGGGTTATTTCAGGGTATTCGATATAAATATGTTCGGGACTAACCAGATTCCGATCCACGGAATTTCTACCGTCAGGGGATTTCATGACAACGAGTTGAAGTGGTACAGAAAATTCAGGGGGGTAAATGAAGAGGGTGTTAATACCGACCGCAATTTTTTTGATGAGATAAACAATTATCATGAAAGTAATTTCTTTAACCTTTCAGGAGCAAGATTTCTGTTATACAAGCCTGAGGGAGAAAGAGGGGAGATACTTCCCAATCCGAATTTTATGCCGAGAGCTTACATTGTTTCCGATTATGAGCTTATTACTGATGAAGATGATATTGTATCGAGGCTGAAATCGGATTTTGACATCAGATCAAAAGTTATACTTGAGAAAGAACCTTTACTAAAATTCGATCCCATTGATAATGTCGAATTTACCGGAGAGGTCGTTACCTACAGATATGAAGGGAACAGTATAATTCTTGAAGCGAATATGCGAAGAAACGGTTTTGTTGTAATGACGGACAATTATTTCCCGTACTGGAGTGCTTATGATCGTGACGGGAAAGATATAGAGATATATAAAGCCAATCTGACATTCAGGGCTATCGAACTTCCGCCCGGTGAGCATAAAATAGTATTCAGATTCGTATCAGTCCCGTATAATATCGGTAAATATTCCAGCATAGCAGGAATATTGCTTTTGTTTGGATTGGTATTCAAAAAAGTATTTTACCGGAAAACCGTTCAAAAAAAGACATAGCATAGTTTATTTTCTGCTGAACCTTCGGCTCTGATTTCTATTATTTTTTTCTGCTTTTTCTGGATTATTATCAATTAAAGGATAAGGATGTTCATCAATTACCGGGATCTTCATCGATATAAGTTTTTCAACATCTTTCAGATAAGCTTTTTCTTCCGCGTCACAAAATGAATATGAAGTGCCTTTAGCTCCGGCTCTGCCTGTTCTGCCGATACGGTGTACATACATTTCTGCAATATTTGACATTTCGTAATTAATAACATATTCCAGATCATCAACATCAATACCTCTTGCGGCTATATCTGTTGCTACTAGTACACGGGTTGTCTGTGACTTGAAATTCGAAAGTGCTCTCTGCCTCGCATTCTGAGCCTTGTTGCCGTGGATAGCTTCAGCGGTAACATTCTGCTTATTAAGCACTCTTACCACCTTATCAGCTCCGTGCTTTGTTCTTGTGAAAACCAGAGCAGTCTTGATATTTGTGTTTTTCAAAACATCAACAAGAAGTTTGTTTTTATTGCCCTTGTCAACGAAGTAAACATACTGATCGATGGTATCAACTGTTGATGATACGGGAGTTACCGAAACTTTCTCAGGTTTGATTAGAATAGTTCCAGCAAGCTTGACTATTTCAGGAGGCATCGTGGCTGAAAAGAAAAGCGACTGTCTTTTCTTAGGCAGTACAGCGAGCAGTTTCCTAATATCGTGAATAAAGCCCATATCGAGCATCCTGTCAGCTTCGTCGAGAATAAAATACTCTATATCTTTAAGCGAAATATAGCCCTGAGCCATAAGGTCCAATAACCTTCCCGGTGTTGCGATAATAATATCAACTCCGCTTTTGAGTGCAGCTACCTGCGGATTCTGACTTACTCCGCCGAAAATCACTCTGTTCTTAAGGTTAAGGTGTCTTCCGTACGAATTAAAACTTTCCTCTATCTGGATAGCGAGTTCTCTTGTTGGTGTAAGGATCAGTCCTCTGACCTTCCTTTTTTTCTCGTTAGAAATGCGTTTTTCAGAGATCATCATCTGCAGGATCGGCACTGCGAAAGCTGCTGTTTTTCCTGTTCCCGTCTGTGCGCATCCGAGAATGTCTTTACCTTCAAGTATCAGCGGTATGGCCTTGGACTGTATCGGTGTCGGTGTTGTGTATCCTTCCTCATCTATAGCTTTTAAGATCGGTTCGATCAGGTTCAATGTGTAAAATGAAGCATTTTTCAAATTCTTTTCCTCTTTGTAAGTTTTTTTTATGATTCTTTGATTAATTTGATGCCCGTTTAAAATAAAGTTGGACAAATATACTCAATATAAAGCGGAATAGCAAGGTATATAAACAGAGGGGATTCTACTTGAGAAGTTCTCTCAAATAGTCCATATCTATATTCGGGCAGGTTTTGCCCTGTTCTTTCGCTGTGTCGTATTCGTAATGGCCCATGATAAGCTTGATCTTATATTCGGATGACAGCTTTTTTACAAGCTTTTTCAATGAATCGAACTGCTTAGCGGTGAAAGTCCTGTCTCCGACGAGGCAAATTCCTATACTGTTTTCGTTGTGGAGCTTTACATGCGCTCCCTGAACTTCGACGGGGCGACCTTTTTCAAGTCTGCCGTCAGCTGAAAAATCCGGGGTTTTGTCAATCCAGTATTTTTTTTTCGGGTAGGCGTTGTTTATGATAAAATGGTACCCGACATCATCCCACCCGAGCTTTTTATGCCACCTTTTAAACAGAGATCTGCTGCCGAATTCTGTTGCACTGCAGTGAATAATAATGGTATTTATACTTCGAATCATCTTTTCCTGAAGCGCATTTTAAGATTGTTGATTATATCTTTTAAAAGTTTTATATCGGGATCTTTCATTATAGCATCTTTTATCTTACCGGGTGAATTTACATATATTTCACCGTTAATCTTTAAAGACAGTTTCGTGAAGTTTAAAAATGAACTGTGATCCTGTTTTACATAGAAAAGATATTTAGCTATGGATGTAGCGTATTTTTGTGCAGTATTTGAATAACCTTTTCCGTAGAGGAGAACTATATCCTGATGTAAAGAATTGGCGGTGGTTGCATGATCTTTGTCCAAATGCAGAGACAGAAAAAGATTTGTCCTTTTAAAAATTGGAGCATTGCTGTCGTGATTGTCAAGCAGAGAGTATAATTTATCGATATCTGTTTTTTTACCGTCAGTTAAAGCTTCGATAGTTGATATCAGGAGTTCGGACCGGAGTTCACTGTCGTTTATGCCCGGTTCAGACTGCATCTCTTCTCTCACTTCATAAATAAGATCCAGAAATCTGTCTTCTGTTATGAACATTTCGGCAAGGTACTGCTTGGTGTAATCGAAGATCTCGTTGATAGTATAGTTTTTCAGAAAAGCTCTTATATAAAATTTGAGGCTCTCTATATCTTCTCCTCTTTTCTGATTGTTCATAGATATTATGTAAGAGGTCAGATATTCCATTTTATCGTTGAATTTTCCGGCTTCATGATAAAGATTGATAATATTCTGGTAAACTTTTCCAATGCTGCTTCTGACTCCCGTCTCAATATTCAAAAGCATTACAAGGTCATTGATTATTTCCTGGACAGGATCTTCAAGCTTGATCCTTATATTCGATCTGTGCTCGATCAGATTTATTATACTGAAAAGGAAGCTGTAGTTTACATCGAAAACAAATGCCTTATTGGCTTCATCCACGGCTTTTCTGAGCATATTATGTTTTTCCAGGTACGCAGAATATGCATTTCTGGCAAGAAAAATAAATACAGGGAACCGGTTTTCCTCATAAAAATCAAAAGATTTCTGAAAGAATCGCTCTATTTTGTCTGAATAATCAAGTTTCTCGTAGTAAAAGGACATTATGAGGTATCCTCTGGCGGCGTATGTTTTATCGTCAGAGTTTTTCAGTTCGTTAAAAGAATCCAGCAAAAGTTTTTCGAACAACTCAGGATTATCCCGGTAATGTTCTGATTTTCTATTGTAGAGATCGTACATTGAAAGATAACGGTGAACTGTTTTAAATGCAGGAATGCCGGCTGTTGCCCCAAGAAGTTCATCAAGATAGCGGTATTCATTTTTATGATTGAATGACTGGTGCATAACATATACCATAAGTTCAATGACAAAGCTTCTTTTGTTCCTGTCCTCAAGATAATGCCTGTTTCTTTCAATTATTTCTGAAGCCTGATCAAAACTATCAGCAAAGTTCAGGTTGATCAAATTAACCGCATCAGTTTCGAATTTGAATTTTGAAGGATTGTTGTACTTGGATAAGATACTCTGATATTCCTCTATAAAATGCTGGTTGGTTTCGGGAACCAGATTCTTAAATATCAGGTAAATAATCTCGAAAAGAAGGGTAAGTTTTAAACTGTCGGGAAGTCCGACTTTGTAGATCATAGTTTGATAGAGATCTATCAGGTTCGAGATATTCCGTGTTTTTAACAGACCGTTTTTTATAACCGATATCTTGCTGATGATATCAGTATCATTTCCTGAATAAGCCGCCAGATTATGAATAAATCTGTAGAGCCTTGCGGTCGTGTCTGATGTTTTTTTGTCAGTAAATACGACCGAAGATATTTTTCTGTGAAAATATCTGATCTCGTCAGGGCTGAAAAGTTTAATGATCCGTCTTTTTAGAATATCTTCAGTTATTGAAAAATAAAGAGGATCTTCTCCCTCTGTTCGGATAAATGAGTTTTCATATATACTGTCGATTATCTTTTTTACCGTATGGGTATCAAGGCCGTTGATATCCGATATCTGCCGGCAGGTCAGAGGCATAAGTGAAACTGACAGCGTTTTTAGAACGGATAACTGCTCCGGAGAAAGTTTTTCCTGGTCAAAATCTATCTCGTTCCTTACAAAATCATTTAGAAGTGTCTCGAACTTTGTGGAAGATTTGTATGAGTATCCGCTGTATGTTCTCTGAATAATATTGTTCGTATAGAGCATTTTCAAAACATCAAGCAATCTCTGTATGCTGTTTCCGGTTACATCCTGAAGTTTAGAATAGAAGAATTCAGGTACATCGGCCAGATTGCTGAAATATGTGTTTACTATGGTCTTTATCTGTTCAAGATTTAAAACGGGCACTTCTATGGTTATCCTTTCCTCATGAGGAGCGGAAAGAATATTGTGAAGGACTTTCCGGTTGGATGTTATCCTGCGGGAATTTACCGTGCAAATAAAGAATAGATTGACATCATTATAGAAACGGTCAAGTATGAAATTAACAAAATCAATAGAATTCGAATCGGCGAATTCTATATTGTTAAGCGCTATCACCGTCATATTTTCCGGAGCAATGTCTTTTACGAATTCTATTACGGCATCAGACACATCTTCGGTATCGCATTTTTCTAAAGAAGATGATCCCTCGAAAAGCTTATTTATTACGGGCATATTTGGAACGCCGTTCCTGATTATCCTTGCAATTGAGATGATCAGGTTTTTTAGCGGTTCTGCATTTTCGGGGTCGGGTTTTTCCCTGAAATCTATTTTATAAAAGTCATGATTTGTAAGCTGGCAATGGATCTTGAATTCATCAACGAGTTTCTTTTTACCCGATCCGGATTCTCCTGATATAACAATATAGTTTTTTCTGCCCGTTTTCTCCTTTGAGGAGTTAAATACTGAAAGAATAGTCTTGTATTCATTCTGCCTGAAAATTGTTGTGTCAGAAAAGGTTGAACCGGTATCATAGGAAGAAATTATGTTAAAATTCTTTTTAAAAATGCTGTTTAGCGCTTCTATCGCCTCATTTGCGGATTTGTACCTTGAAAGGGGCTCAATGTCAAGCATCTTTCTAAGAAAGCGTTTAAAATCAGGATCAGTCACTTTATTGATCTTATCAGTTATGATCTGTTCATCGAACTTGATCCTTTTGTCAAAGTATTCATTAATAGTGGATGAAGGGGTGTAAACATAATCATCGTTAAGCAGATTAACAAGAATAAGACCTGCTGAAAAAAGATCGCTTCTCGCATCGATCGTACTCAATCCTTTTATCATTTCAGGAGACATGTAGTTGAGTGTGCCCGCGTAGTTGAAATTGGGCGTGTCGAATTGCGTGGTCAGTCCGAAATCCGTTATTTTTACTGTAAATCCGCCAAATTCCTTTTTCACAAGAACATTGTTCGGTGTTATATCATAATGGATGAAATTATTCGAATGCAGATAGCTCAGACCGCTCAAAAGCTGATAAAACGCCTCAAGTTTCGTCTCTCTTGAGTTATAAAGCTGATTGAATGTGATAAAATTACCGTCAGAGATGTATTCCAGTGTGAAATAGTAATTACCCAGGTCAGGATCGTATCCGAAGTCAAAAACTTTGGCGATGTTTTTATGATTAAGAGCACACATCAGCCTGAATTCATTTTTTAACCTTTGGATCTTCTTTTGCGTAGAATGTCTGTTAAGAAGTTTGAGAGCAAGCAGATTATTATTAAAATCTTCCACAAGATATACAGTACTGGACCCGCCTTTTCCAAGTTTACGGATAATATTGTATTTGTTGTCTATGGTTTTGATATCTTCTACAGGCACTAAGGATCTCTACATTTTAGTTATTTTTGGCAAGTTAAGCATAGCCATACAGGCACCGTAAACCTCCATCAGTATCTTCAAAAGTATTGATCGGGCTTTTATTACCTCAGAAGATTCTCCGATAACTCTGTTATTCTGATAAAACCTGTTGAAAGATTTTGACAACTCAACAGTATATCCTGCAATAACAGAAGGTTCGAACTCATCATGGGCTCTTTTTACAGTTTCATCGAACAGGTAGATGTTTTTTATAAGTTCAAAAGAATGATCGTCTGAAACTGATGAAAGGTCTTCAGGGATTGAATCATCATTAATGTCAATTTCTACTTTCTCCAGAATATTTATCATTCTTACATAGGAGTATTGAACATGGGGCCCTGTTTCTCCTTCAAAAGAAAGAGTTTTTTGCCAGTCAAAAACAGAATTCTTTATCCTTGATACAGAAAGGTCATTGAAAATTACGGCTCCTGTTCCTATTCTGTCGGCAGTTATATCGATCTGATCTTTTGAAAAATCTCTCTCTTTCATTATGTCCTGAACTTTTTCCTTTGCTTTGTCAAGTACATCTTCAAGAGGAACTATATTACCTTTTCTCGTTGACATTTCCATGTCGGGAAAGCTGAGGCGACCAAATTTTACATGAAAAAAGATGTCTTTAAGTTCCGGCCGGTATAATTCCATGACTTTGAACACCTGTCTGAAATGGAGTTCCTGAGCAATATCGGTCACATATATTATTCTGTGAGGTGAAAATTCTCTTACTCTGTACATTGCAGCAGCTATATCTCTTGTGCCGTAAAGAGTAGCACCGTCGGTTTTTTTAAGAAGGCACGGAGGCATCTCGTCGTCATCGAATTTTACAACAAGCGCGCCTTCGCTGATCTCTGTAAGGTTGTGTTCGTCAAGTTCTTTTAAGGTGTGTTCAAGGAACTGAATGTAGAACGATTCACCGGTTATGTGGTCAAATTTAACATTCAGCCTGCGGTATATTCCGTTATAGGCAACAAGCGAGACATCAATAAATAATTTCCACCATGAAACAGCTTCGGGGTCATTATTTTCCAACCTGACGAACCATTTTCTTGCTTCAGGCTCGAGAGAGGGATCTTTTTCAGCTTCAGAGTGAAATTTTACATAGATATCGTTAAGATGGAGTATGCCCTTTTCTTTAAGTTCATCCTTTGAAGACCATGTTTCCAGACCGTACATCAGCTTTCCGAACTGCGTACCCCAGTCTCCGAGGTGATTTACTCCCACCGTTTTATAACCGAGAAAAGAGTAAATGTTGTAAAGGGACTGTCCGATTATTGTGGATCTGAGATTGTGTATTCCCATGTTCTTGGCTACATTGGGGTGCGAATAATCTATCACGACTGTTTTATTATTTCCCAAAGTTCTCAGATCATCGAAAAAAGTATTTTTTTTAAAAGAGGAAAACAACTTTCGGACAACTCCTGTTCTTTCGAATTTAAAGTTAAGATACGGTCCTGCAGTATCTACAGAGTAAAAATACTTATCGTTCTCAAAAATCTTTTTAATTTCACAGGAAAGATCGGCGGGAGATTTGCGCACAGTTTTAGAAAACCTGAAACACGGAAGCGCACAGTCTCCGTGTTCAGGATTTTTCGGTCTTTCAAAAACGGTAATGTCCAAGGAACCTTCAAGGGCAGGAAATGATGAAATGATTCTGGTGATTATGTGTTCTTTCAGAAAATCCATATCTATATTGTCATTACTTCCTTTTCTTTCAAATCCACCATCTCATCAATGGTTTTAGTGTACTTGTCAGTCATTTTTTGAACATTGTCTTTTTCTATGTCCCTCAGGTTTTCGCTGATGCCTTCTTTTGTGAGTTTTTCGAGTTCGGAATTTGCTTCCTTCCTCGCATTTCTGACGGTTATTTTGGTGTTTTCACCCTCTTTCTTGATGTTTTTGACCAGTTCTTTCCTTGTCTCTTCGGTCAGTGCCGGTATCTGTACTCTTACAACATTGCCGTCACTGATGGGATTAAAACCGAGATTGGCGTTGATAATACCTTTCTCAATGTTTTTTATCTGGCTTTTATCCCATGGTGTGATCATGATCATCCTTGGGTCGGGGATTGCTATGTTGGCCACCTGATTAAGGGGAACAAGAGAGCCGTAGGACTCGACTTTTACAGGATCAAGCGTATGAGAATTTGCTCTGCCTGCTTTAACTCTTTCAAATTCATGACCAAGATGCTCAATTGCATTCTTCATTTTTTGATCACATGACTCAATGACCGGTTTTACCATTTCGGTTTCATTTACTGTCATAATATTCTCCTTCTTTATGTTGAGACTACTTATAATCGATCGGTTCAATCTCTTTGTTCAAAACTCTGAGACCGTTGCCTGCAAGAGCTGCCATTTCATCCTCACCGGGATAAACAGTCAGGGGCGCGATCCAATGCGTTCTTTCTTTTATCTGATTATTGAAGTCAGGGTTGAAAGCGATCCCTCCGGTAAGGATGATCGAGTCAACTTCACCTTTCAGCACAGTAGCCAGTGCACCAATTTCTTTGGCGACCTGATAGATCATAGCGTCATGTATTTTTTTTGCTTCAGCATCACCGGCGTCACATCTCTTTTCCACTTCGTAGGCATCATTGGTCCCGAGATAAGCGGCAAAACCGCCTTTTCCTTTGAACATCAGTTTCATTTCTTCGTGAGTGTATTTGCCGCTGAAAGCCATAGCACACACATCACCTGTCGGAAGCGAACCGCTTCTCTCGGGACTGAAAGGACCGTCCCCGTCAAGAGCCTGGTTAACATCTATTACTCTGCCTTTTCTGTGGGCACCGACAGATATTCCGCCTCCGAGATGGGCCACGATCAGATTGCAGTCCTCGTACTTTTTGTTGTTTTCTTTCGCATATCTTCTTGCCACAGCCTTCTGGTTCAGCGCGTGGAATATGGACCTTCTGACGAAAAGAGGATGTCCGGTTATTCTCGCGATGTCCTCCATCTCATCCACCACGACGGGATCTGTTATAACGGCTATAGCGCCATTGTTTAGAGATTTTGCGATATCTTCCGCTATGAAGCAGCCGAGATTACTAGCGTGATCCTTGTTGTTGTTTTTGATATCCTGTTTCATTTGCTCGTTTACGAGGAACACTCCCGAAGGGACAGGTTTCACAAGTCCGCCTCTTCCGACTACTATTTTGAGCTGATCAAGTTCGATATTCTGGTTCTCGAGCTCTTTCAGTATGACCTTTTTTCTAAAGTCATACTGGTCGGTAATCTTGTTGAAAGGGGCAAGCTCTTCGACCGTGTGTTTTATGTTTTTTACGAATACTAGTTTTTCGCCGTCATAGACTGCGATCTTTGTTGATGTTGAACCCGGGTTTATTGCGAGTATCATTTTACTTTCCATATAGGTCTCCAATTTTTAATTAAAGCTGTTTATGACATCATGCATGCAAGTGCAATAGAGTATGTTTTAGTCTTTGAAGTGTCTCCCCGTGAGGTGAGAACTGCCGGACATTTGGCGCCGACAACCAGAGCCGCCAGTTCAGCACTGGCCAGTTTGGTACATGTTTTGAAGAATACATTGCCCGATTCGATGTTGGGGAAAACGAGACAGTCTGCATCTCCAGCTACAGGGCTGGACAGTTTCTTGATCCTTACGCTTTCTTCATCAATTGCGACATCGAACGCGAGAGGTCCGTCAACCACTGCATTTTTTATCTGTCCTCTTTCGTTGGCCTTTGATATTATTGCCGCATCAACGCATGCCTGCATTCCGGCTGACATCTGTTCCGTTGCAGCGATCATGGCGACCTTCGGGGTTTCAATTCCGAGTGAGTGTGCTGCTTTGACAACATAGTTTGTTATTGCCATTTTCTGGTTTAGATCAGGCGCAGGTATAATCGCAACATCTCCCGCGAACAGCAGTTTTTTGTAAGAAGGCACTTCAACGACCGTAACATGGCTCAGAATAGCTTTCGGAGGTAAAAGACCTTTCTCCTTGTTCAGTATTGCACGCATGTATTTATCGGTGCTGACCAGACCTTTCATTATGAAATCTGCCTTTCCTTCGTTTATTAAAGTCACGGCCTTCATTGTCGCTTTCATTTCATCGCTTTCATCAATGATAGTAAATTTGGCGACATCAATATTTTCCTCCGCGCAAACTCTTTCGATCTCGGATTTAGTGCCGACAAGAGTTGCCTCAATGATTCCGAGTTCAACTGCTGAATTAACAGCTTCAATTGTGTGATTATCGACCGCATAAGCCGCGACCAGTCTTTTTTTTGGTCTTGATCTTAAGATCTCGAACATCTGGTCAAGTTTTGTTACAGGCATGTTTTGCTCCATTATCTTTAATTGTTATTTCAAATACTTCAAAGTCATCAAAAATAATTTTTTTGAGTTTCATAGTCAAGAATTTAATTAGTGAATAATTGGCCGGTTTATTTTTATCAGTCTCCTTGCGGCATTACGAAATACAGAATAATATACACTAGAATCCCCGGAAAAGCGGCCGACAGAATTGAAAGGAGAACATAGGCGATCCTTACCACCGTCGGATCCCAGCCGAGCCATTCCGCTATCCCGCCGCAAACGCCGGTGAGCATTGAGTTTTTTCTTGATTTTGTCAGCTTCATATAAACTCCTCATGAGTTTTTTTTGTTATATCCTTAACATGGATAATATACGAAAATATTTGATAATAAAGAAATTGAATTTAATTTTTTTTCTGCTTATTTTTGTCTGTCTTTAACGGAGCACGGATTGCATTATTTTCTGATCACCCTCATATTTTTCAGCTCGATAGAAGTAGTTTCAAAAGAACTGATGGAATACATGGGGCCTTTTGAAATGACATTTTTCAGGTTTTCCCTCGGATTGGCGGGTCTTCTTCTGTACTCAGTCGCGAAAGGCACTTATAAAGACTTTATGAAACTCGGCAGGAAAGATTATTCTCTTATGTCGCTTCTCGGATTTATAAACATATTCTTCTCTATGTCCGTCCTTCAGTACGCCATAAAACACGGCTCTCCCGCTGTCGTTGCCCTGATATTCTCATCCAACCCGATCTTTGTCTATGCGATCTCGGTGTTTTTGAAAAACGACCTTTTGTGTATGAAAAAAATTTCCGGATTCATCCTGGGACTCGCAGGTCTTGCAGTTGTGCTTATTGATGATATAAAGTATATTGAACTTGAAAAGGGAGCGCTTTTCGCTCTTGCCGGATCGGTCTCTTTCGCGATCTTTACTGTGCTGAACAGAAAAGCCGTTAAGGATCACAGACCTGTTATAGTAAACATCGTTTCTTTCGCTTTCGGACTCATGTTCATTGCTGTTTATTTTCTAATCAGAGGTTCTCTTGATTTCTCACCAGAAATTTTCGATTCGGCGGCAAGGACTGTCAGACTTGTCTATCTCGGGATTTTTGTAACGGCTGTCGGATACATAACATTTCTGAATGCCATTAAAACAATGGGACCGGTTGCTTCATCCCTGATATTTTTATTCAAACCCGCTCTTGCTACTGTATTCGCGCTGATACTGATAAATGAAAGAATAGGCATGAATTTTTATGCGGGACTGATACTTTCTGCTGCAGGAAGTTACCTTATATTGAAGAAAAATAAAATAAAGGCTTCAGAATGCGTTCGATAGCCGCAGACAAAGTAGTATCTTCGGTAGCGGATCTTTGCAGGGAGGCTAACTATTCTGTAGGAAAGGATGTTCTTACATCTCTGCAGAAAGCTTTGGCCGGAGAGGAAAATGAAACAGCAAGGACAGTTCTCGAGGAAATAGTCCTGAACTGCGATCTGGCGGAGAAAGATAAAATGGCGTTGTGCCAGGATACAGGGACGGCCGTGTTTTTCATTGATGTCGGTCAGAAGGTTCAGATCACGGGAGGAAACCTGTATGATGCGGTCAACGAGGGCGTGAGGATAGGGTATGGGACAGGCTGTCTCAGAAATTCTATCGTGAAAGACCCTGTTTTTGACAGGTCGAACACTTCTGACAACACGCCGGCCGTGATCCACTATGATATTGTCCCGGGCGACAGGCTGAAGATAAGCTTTATGGCCAAAGGAAGCGGAGCTGAGAACATGAGCGCACTGAAGATGCTGAAAGTGTCGGACGGCATTGACGGCGTGAAAGATTTCGTTTCTGCGACAGTCAGGGAAGCGGGATCAAGGCCGTGCCCGCCGATAATTGTAGGAGTCGGCGTTGGAGGAAATTTTGAAAGATGCGCTGTTTTATCAAAAAAAGCGCTGCTCAGGGAGATCGGATCGGAGAATCCGGATCCGGAATGGGCACAGGTCGAGAAAGAGCTTCTAGCACAGATCAACGATCTGGGTATAGGAGTTCAGGGTTTCGGCGGAAAAAATACCGCTCTGGCCGTTCATATAATAGCGGAGCCGTGCCACATAGCAAGCCTGCCCGTCTCCGTCAATATTCAGTGCCATGCTGTAAGGCATAAAACAGTAACATTATAAGGAAGCCTGACTATTAAGACCCACTATTTAAATACGCCGTTGACAGAAAAATCAGTAAAAGATCTCAGAGCCGGCGACAGAGTCTTTTTGACGGGCAGGATAATAACAATGAGGGATGAGGCGCACAGAAAGTTCTGCGAACTCATAATGAACGGAAAAGAGCTGCCTTTGTGCCTCAAGGATCAGGTGATATACTATACAGGACCGGCTCCCGCACCCGAAGGGAAGATCATCGGTTCCGCCGGACCGACCTCGAGCTACAGAATGGACCCGTACACTCCCGCGCTTCTTGAACTGGGAGTTAGAGCCGCGATAGGCAAAGGGGAGAGGTCGGAGGAGGTCAAAAGCTCGTTCGCAAAACATGGAGCTGTCTATTTCGCCGCAACGGGAGGAGCTGCAGTACTGATATCGAGAACTGTCAAGAGCGTCAAAACTCTTGCCTACCCTGAACTCGGTCACGAGGCTGTCAGAGAATTTAAGGTTGAGAATTTTCCCTGTATAGTCGCTTATGATGTTCACGGCGGCGATATTTA
>SLFX01000010.1 GCA_007124045.1 Candidatus Delongbacteria bacterium
CTACATCAAAGCCGCCGTTGTTCATGATGGCGGGGAATTCTTTGTGCCAGTCAAACGCTTTGTCGCCTGCGACTTTTGGATCGTTTATGAGGGAGTTTCCGCACTTGATGTTGTTGTTCAGATCGGAGAGTTTTCTGTCTTTGCGGGCTGTGTGGAGCCAGAGGGAGAGTTTTGCGATCTCTACGGACTCGTCGTTGATGTCCACGCCGTAAAGGTTGTTTTCGAGTATTGCCTTGTCGGTGTCGAACAGGCGCAGGGGAGAGGCGGTTAGTTCTGCTATTATGTCGTCAATGGTCTTGTGTTCTGTGATGAGGAAGTTGAGTGCCTGATTGAGGAATGCTCCGCTGCCGCATGCGGGATCTACTATTTTGAGGGTGAGGAGCCATTTTTTGTATTGTTCGAGCCTGCTGAAGAGGTCTTTGCCTTTGTCGGTGAGAAATCCGTTGGGTTTGCGGTAGGCTTTTTCGTCAAATTCGACCTCGTGTATGTCGAGTTCCTTTCTTTTTTCCGTGCAGAATGCTCCGACTGTGTTTTCGACTATGTACTGCGTGATGTACTTGGGCGTGTAATAGACCCCGTCCTTTTTGCGCCTGCTTTTCTTTTTGTCGGCCTTAACTCCTTCAAGCTCGGCGGTGATCTCCTCTATGTCGGAAAGGGAGTGCTCGAAAATGTGTCCGAGTATGTTTACATCCACTTCCGTGCAGAAATTATAGGTGGAAAGGTTCCAGAGGTCGGCTCTTAAGATCTCATCGTCAATTATGAGGCTGTCGAGAAGTTCGTCGGGATAGAAAAGTCCCCCGTTATAGGCCGGTATTTCCTCGCTGCGGTCGTCCGAAGGCTTTCCCTTGTTCATATACCCGAAATACTGTTTATAGATGTTGTAGAGGGGTTTATAGGCATCCTCGGCTTTGAGTATATCGAACCGCTGGATTATTCTCGCTATTGAGTTAGGGGGCAGGAGTCCGGAATCTTCCGCAAAAAGTATGAACAGGAATCTGTCTATGAGTTTCTGGGATTTTTTAAAAAGGGTCAGTTTGTCGGCCGCGGGATTGTTTTTGGCCATATTTTCATAGAGTCTGTATTTGAAATTCGAATAGTCCTTATAGAGTTTTCTTGTGATAGCCTCGTCGTGATGTTTTGTTTCGGTCTTCATTTTGAAGGGAAGATCGCAAAGGAGATTATCTTTCTGAAGGATCAGGTACAGAAGCGCGAAGTCATCGGAGGAAAGGCTGAAGAGATCGAATTCTTCATACTCGACTTTGTTGTCAATATAGAATCTGAGCCTGTGGAAGTTGGAAGTGATCACATATCTGCATGATTCGTGGCTGTTTTTATATCCGAATGCCTGATCGGTAATGCTGCCCATATCCTTCGTTCTTGTGTCTTTAAGCTCAATTACGGCCGTGACCTTACCGTCTTTTATTATCGCGCCGTCGGCTTTTTTCGCGTCCGTCTCGTTCTTTTTTTCCCTGACGAGGTCATAGTTCTCATCCGGTTTGATGGTATATCCGAGCACTTTTACGAAAAGGTCTCTTAAAAATCCGTCCTGATATTCCTCTTCCTTTAGCGTTTTTATAACTCCGATCTTATCCGGGCCGAAAATTTCCCTGTACTGTTTATAGGCATGTTCCGAGGCTGTTTTATCAATACTTTTGAGGTATTTGATCAGAACCGCTTTCTGGAATATAGGCATCGCCGTTTCTCCTGTCGTAAATAAAGTAGAAATTAAGAAAAATATGATGTAAAAGCAAAGAGTAAGTTGTAAATAAATACATTTAAACAAATTATTTAAGTGGTAAAAACCTGAATTTTTTCGTATATTACGCTGTAAGAGTAACAAAGGAGCAATCCATGAACAGTACGGTTTCACATAACTTTCAGGAAGAAAGTATAGAAGCTAAAACCAGATGGTTTATGAGTCTTACGATGGAAGAAAGAATTCAGACATTCTGTGATTTTACCGACCTGGCTCTATCTATTAACCCCCGTTTAGGAGAAAAGAAAATTGATAAATCAGCTGCAGGGCGTATTCAGGTGCTTAGAAAAGCATAATGTTAAATATGTTGTTATAGGCGGTATTGCCTCAATACTTTATGGAGTTCCGAGAACAACATTCGATTTGGATATACTCATTGAAGCGACATCCGAAAATGCAGGAAAATTATTGCAAGCCCTACAAGAGACAGGTTTAGGAACAGCTTTATTAACAACACCGGAAAATATTCTTGGTAATGAGATCACTATTTTTCAGGACAGAGTCAGGATCGATGTTCAGACCAAAACTCCGGGAATCGAGTTTGAAACTGCATGGGAAAACAGAAACACTGTAGAATATCAAGGTCAGAAATTTCATCTTCTTTCAAAATCTGATCTTATTGCTTCAAAAGAAGCAGCCGGCAGGCCTAAAGACCTTGAAGATATCAGGCTACTCAGACTGGACAACTAAAAACAAAAAAGGGAGCGCGTCGGCTCCCTTTATGATCATTCGATCTTTTCTCCCGGAACAGGGGGGAGGCCTTTGACAGTGCGCACGACCATCATGACGAACGAAGCTATAGCGAGTCCTTTGACCACCGGTTTTTTGAAGAGGTCGGGGAAGATGTTTCTTGCATAGCCCAAAAGCTGCATCCTGTAATCATAGCCCTGAATAGAATCATTTATTGACGATCTCTGCCTTTCAGCCTTGAAGGACAGTTTTTCGCGCCTTTTTGCTATTTCCTCAAGTTTTCCGCTCATTATTCGCCCAGCCTTCTGCGGTATTTGTCTATTGCGTCCATATCCCTTTCGAGTTCGGTCAGTATTCCGTCAAAAAAGCCCGGTCCGTTCTTTAGTCTTTTGAACATGATGACAAAGAGAGTTACTCCTCCGGCCGCACACACAAAAGTCAGAATTCCGGTCACGAAAAGAAGGTTAGTTTCCCAGAATGTGACCACGAGCATGAAGATGCCGATTATGATACTTATTGCGATCAGAAGAAAGGCGAAAGCTCCCGTTATCAGTGCGGTAATAAAGCGGATCCTGGCCTCTTTTACATCGAGAGATGCGATCTCAAGTCTTGTTCTGACTATATCCAGAGACGAAAAGGTGAATCTTTTCAGTGTTTTAAGGATCATTGTTCCCTCTATTTTCTGTTGATAAGAAGGCCGAGTATCAGTCCGACCGCTGCCGAAGCTCCTATAAGCTGCCAGGGCTTTTCATGAGCGTATTTGTCGGTTACTTTTACGACTTCAACGATCTTTTCCTTCGATGATTTTTCAAGCTCTTCAAGTTGCATTTTCGCTTTGCTCAAGGTTTTTTCGGCTTTTTCCCTGTAAGTCTTGATCTCTTCGCCGGCCTGGTCTTTTGTTACTTTCACGAGTTCCTCCAAATCTGAAATTACTGTTTTGATCTGTCCTGTCAGTTTATCCCTTGACGGTACGGCCACGGTTTCGTCCTGCTCAGTCTGAACAGTTTTTTCTTTTGCCATGAAAGCCTCCTTTTATTTAATTTAATTCTAATGTAAGCAAGTACTGCCTGCAACCATAATATAAGAAATTTTTTATGTTTTATCAAACAAAAAACTATCTTTCGATGCTTTTTTTGCTTTTTATACGCTCTATTACCCTTTGCGCCTGTCTGCCGTAAGTATCGTTCGGTCTCTGTTTTACTATCTCTTCGAGAAGTTCGATGGCTCTGTCGAATTCGTTCAGCTCCTCATAACACAAAGCCGCTTTATAAACTGCGGTGATCCTCCACTCGTAAGGAGAATCTATTCTGCCCATATACCTGACTTTCAGAAATTCCGTTATGGCCTGCCTGAAGTTTTTCATCAGCATAAATGTGTCAGCTATGTAGAACTGAACAGCGACTTCGTCTTCACCTCTGGCCTCATACTGCAGCCTCCTGAAATAATCCAGAGCTGTGCCGTACTCTTCATTTTTCTGATAAATAATTCCCAGTTCTATCCTCTTTCCGAATACATCCTCTTCTTCAGGATAAGCCGATATATACTCCCTTATTGACCTGGCTGCAGCGTCGTTGAAACCGAGTTTCTGGTAAAGATCTATAAGATTTCTGAGTGAGTTTTTTTTCAGGCGGTGATCTTTTCTGTGTCTCAAAATGTTCTGAAAGGCGGTTATTGCCTTATCGAACTCTTCCCGGTTGTTATAAACAGCGCCAAGGTGATAGTTGGTTTCAACAGCTATATCCTCATCCGGAAATCTGTTTACTATGTCTGTCCATATTTTAAAAGCCTCATCTCCTTTTCCGATCCTGTAGTTCACTATTGCCTCGCCATACATTGCTCTTGGCACCTGCGGACTTTGAGGGAAGTTTCTGATAACCGCCCTGTAATCTCTCAGCGCTCTGTCAAACTCGTTCATTGAAAGATAAGAATTAGCTCTTGCAAGGCTGAATTGAGGATCATAAATGTCTCTATCGTAATCGTTCCTGTATTTCCTTCTGAACTCATCAAGAAGTTTATCGGCTTCGGAAACTGATTTTCGCATATAATAGGCGTTAATGATCTTTGACTCTACGGGTCTTTTATCTTCAGGATCGAACCTTTTTAAAATATCGCGGTACATTTGAATTGCTTTTGTAATATTGTTGTTTTCCAGTTCAAGATCCGCCAGAGCTACAGAAGCGGAATAACTGTCGGATCCTTCAGAAAGTTCACTTATAAGTTTTAAATTTTCCTCGAGAGCGGCTCTGTCATTACGGGATCTGTATATTTCCGAAAGTTTTAGAAGAACTTCCCTTCTGTTAATGTCAAAATGCCTGTTCGACAGGGCTGTTCTATAGTAAAACTCCGCCTCATCGAATGACTCTTTACCGAAGTAAATATCACCGATTTTAAGTGAATATCCGGCTGAATCATAATTCCATGCCTGGGAAATTGAACCTTTATTTATATCTTCTTCAAGTTTCAGGTATATGTCAAGAGCCTTTTGCTCATCGCCTTTTTCCTGATAAACCGATGCTTTTCTCTCCAAAACCGACATAATGGATTTTGCATAATAGAATCTGTTTTGGATATCTGAAAGATACCGGATCTTTTCTGACGGATCGACAGCCGGCGAATTAACAAGTTCGTTCATACTGTTGAAAACAACAAAAGAGTCTGCAGAACGGTCTGAAAGATATTTAAAAACAGAGTTGGCGCTGTCCGCATCGCCTGTATTTTTCAGTATCAAAGCCCGAATGAACTGCGCCGCATCGTAATGGGGCGAATGCTTGAGTTCCGCAAAAGAATCATTTATCTTCGCGGCGGTTTGAATTGACGGACTGTTCATTCCGGTACGCATAAAATACTTAAAGACAAGGGTACCGTCAGGGTCATCTAACCGTTCTTTTAACACTGTTTGAATCAGTTCTTCCAGAGTATTAAGATCAGATTCTGTATCAGAAGGATGTGAGTCCATTATTTCATAAGCTGCTGAAAATCTCCATCTTCTTGAAACACTTTCGTCCTGAACGAGTTTTTTCAGTTCACCGTAAGATTTTTCTGACTCTTCAGCATCGGCAATATTAAGTCTTAAAAGGGAAACCGCGGCTATGAATTTCCCTTCTGCACCCATAGCATCGTCACTGACCGCTTTATACTTATTGATAAAACGATCTGCTTTGGCGTAGTCTTTCATATCAAAGAAAAAGAATCTCGCCCAATCGTATACTATACCCTTCTTTCCGTCGTCAAAAATGCTTCTTGAAGAAATATCTGCCAGCTTGTCAATAATATCTTTGCTTCTGATCCTGTGCTGATCCAGATATTTTATTCTCCTTAAGGCGATAGGTCTGAATTCCGATGCTCCGTAAGATTTCACTATTGCAGAATAGAGACTGTGAGCATTTTTCCACTCTTCAAGTTTTAGTGCTGATTCGGCAGCGAAGAATAAAGAGTTGTCGCAGAATTCGGATCCGGGATAATTTATCGGATGATCTTTGAGTAAATTATATGCAGAGGAATATTTTTCCGAATCGAAATAAGATTTTCCGATCATGAAATCTATTTCAGGAGATCTTTCATCACCAGGGAACAATTCCATGTATTTTCTGAGAGATATCACACCTCTTTCGTAATTTCCGGCGGCAAAAAAGCTCCTCGCAGAGTTAATAAGCGCGCTCTTATTAAGGTCTTTTTCGGAAGGCAGTTCAACTGCCGCCGAGTAAAATGAATATCCCGCTTTTTCATGCTCGTTCAGTGCGGAAAGTGATAATGCTCTTTTAATCTCTGTTTTAATGTTCCGTCCATGCTTGAGGGCAATATCAAAATAGTTGAGGGCTTTTTCGTAATGACCCCTGAAATATTCGATATCTCCTTTCATATCATATATTCTGAAAAGGTGGATTTCCGGAGCATTTTTTATTGTTTCGAGTCTGCGGGCCGCATTGTTGAGATCATTTATAAAGATCAGAATTCCGGACAGATCTATCATAAGTTCGTAATATTTCGGATCAGAACTGTCTGTGGCCACAATTGCTTCTTCAAGTATTCGTCTTGCAGCTGAATGATCGTTCTGTCTTACCATGAATTCGGCATAATAGGATCCCGCATGTGATTTTACTTCACCTGATGAAGATCTGAAAGCATCTCTCAGGGTCATTTCCGCAAGAGCGTTCTGTCCTTCCTCTTCGTATATTCGTGCAAGAATAATCATTGTAAGGTAGGAATAATTGTTGGCGGGGTATTCTTTTATCAGGATCGAACCGTTCTCTTTTGCCTGGTCGTTCATTTTAACGCTCCGGAAAAGTTTTACGGCCCTGTAATAGGATTCAGGCACCCTTGATGAACGCGGGAAGTAGTTTTTGAGCTGGAGGTGGTATCTTGCTGCTATTTCAATTTCTCCGGCGTTTTCATAAAGTTCCGCTGTTTTTATTATTGACGGTTCACAGTATTCTGAGCGGGGATGCTCTAAGATAACCCTTTTATATGTCCTTAATGCATTTTCATTATCTCCAAGGTTTAGGTATGATTCTGCAAGACGGTACATTGCAAGAGGAGCTGAAACACTTGAAGGATACTGTTCGAGAAAACTCCTGAACTGACTGACGGCCACATCGTACATTTTGTCCTCATAAAGCCTTATACCATAATTCAGGTTGGCACTTTCACCGGACTGTGCAAAAACGCCGGAAAATAACAACAGTATAGCGGAAAGCAAAGTTGTTCGGTATTTCATTTTCAAAATAACTCCATTATTTGTTTATCCAGACAGGATTTGTATAGGCCCGGTGCGATAATGTTTTTCCGTTTGAATGCACTTTGGAGGTAAAAGTTTCGAGCCTGATATAATGATCAATTCCGTCAGCTTTGAGCGGCACGCAAACTTCAAAGATATTCAAGTCTGATTTGAATTCTTTTTGCCAGACTATCTTTTCATCACTTGCATGTATTGACCCTCTGTAAACTATAATGCTTTTTATGTGTCCCGAATAGTCCGAAGAATTAATGAATATCTCAGCCTCAAGATCACCGGACTCTGCAACAAAGGAGCTTCCCGGATGATGCACGGAGCTGTTGTTTCTTACGGAGAACTGTACATGGGGACCGTCTGTAATATAACAATTTCCGTTCTTTATCCCTTTCATTATCATCTCCGGTGAGCGGGAATCAGAAAAAACCACCGTCCTGCATTTACCGAACAGCTGTTTATCCGCTTTCTGGAGTTTGAACATCGGAAATTTTACCTGTCTGAACATATTGAAATTTCCGTGAGCATCGCTTCCAGCGGTTATAAATATCTTTTTCCCCGAAAGAAGGATTTTTACCCATCTGGAAAGAGAACGAAAAAAATCGTCGTCATACACACCGTTGAGTATCTGTATGTGATAGAGATGATTTGTAACCACATCGTCGTCACTCCACGATCCTCTGTTGACAAGAAGATACTGAAGCAGAGGTGTTCTGTTGAAAGGGTGAGCCGCTATTGCAAGCCCATTATCTTTCAATTTATGCACCACATCGAAAATGGTATTCTCGCTTCTTGTGTGAAGCCAGTTCTCCGCGCTGTCCCCGCTTCCCTGCATATATTCATCTCCGTAAGCCAGAATATGGACATTTCTGTCTTTTGAATTTCTGACTGTTACTTCCTGAGCCTGAATAATCGAAACATCCTCATCGGAGTACTCCCCGCATTCATTTTGCATTTGTATGAACTTTTTTATATCAGGATCGGGTTTAAGATAATCGTAAGGGTCGTCATCAAGGTCGTAAGAGTGGTCAGTAACACCAAAAAAATCAAGACCCAGCTTTCGTGCGCACTCTTTTGTTGCGGCGATGGGCGCTCCGAATTCCACCTGGTCAGATGAATAATTTGAGTGATAATGAAGATCCCCCTGAACAAATCCTTCAAAAAGTTCTTCGTTGTCGGATACAAAGATATCCAGATCGTCCTGCAGACCTTTTAGATTGCTGTTCAATATCTCTTTCATTTTACCGTTTACAAAGACCTGTATCTGGGCTCCGATCCGGGTAAAACCTTTTTTGTCTTTTGAATCGAAAGAAAATTCTTTCCAGTAAAACTGTTCGCTTATCCTCTCGTTTAAAACAAATGTCTTAACAAAATAAGATCCGTCGCTGTAAAGCAGATGAAATTTTACTGACCAGATGGTGACGGGGTATAAATGAGCGTCTTTCACGATAATAAAAACAGGTATTTTAGGATCGAGTGTCTTATAAGGTGCGTCAAGAAGAATTTCCGGTTCTTTTACAAAGTATCTGGAGAAAGGAAAGAATTTGAACCTGTAGTGGATCTCAGGATAAAGAAGTATGAACGGAATGAAAATATCATTCATATAAGACATCCTTAAACTATTTTATCGGTATTTATTCTGCCTGATGAATATATACAGAGCAATGTAAGTCCCGAAATCAATGCAGAGAGCAGAATGAATCTGTCTGAAGGTATGTTTTCAACGACAGCACTCTGAAAATTAACGAAAAGTAAAAATCCCGCAATATGAAGAAGTCTTACAGGAAAAAGTATCTCCAGTCTTGTCTGAATAATACCGCTGAAAAATATCGTAAAAAGATTGTAAAGAGCAATAAGAAGGAAGTATGAAACATACTCCTTTCCTGTTTCGGCGTGAAGTAAACCGATATCAGCCAGATAGAGAGCGATCAAAGTAAAAAAAATCCCGAAAACAAGACCTGTAAAAAATATTACGAGTACTTTTGCTGTTATTATCTGTCTCAAAGTATAGCCTTTACCTGTCAGAAGCAGAAATCTTTTATGGACTCTCTCCATATAAAAACTGTAGTCAATGAGCGGGGATGCAAAAAAGAATCCGAAATAAAAAAAGGGGAGTATGTTTGAGTTTTGTTCGAATATGGAGAACGAAAGAACATAAACAATGAGTAAGAAGCTTATAAACAGTTTCATCATCACTCTTTTATCTTTTGAAAGCACGAAAAGTTCCATCCTTATAAGGCCGGTCAAAGCTTTCATTTTTATCTCCGGAAATACTCAACTGCGTTTTTAAAAATTTTCAGCCCGTCAGGTTCTTTTCCTTTCTGATCGCGGAAATTCGGATGATGAAATTCTTCACAGTTTCTTTCCGGATGCGGCATCATTCCGAGTACCCTGCCGGTACTGTCTGTAAGTCCCGCAATACCTGAAGGTGAACCGTTGGGATTAAAAGGATACTCTTCGGTCATTTCCCCTGCAGGCCCGGAATAAGTAAAGGCAACATGGCCTCCGGTAAAAAGCTCATCGACCGATGTGTCAGGACCGGCAACGATCTTGCCTTCTGCATGTGCAGCCTGAACTTTTATTGTTTTTCCGTTCATATCTTTCAGCCACGGACTTTTAACTCCTACTGGAACTTGAAGATCGACCCAGCGGCATTCGAATACAGAGCTGTCGTTCCAGTACAGCGAAACTGATGGTTTGCCGGGTGTATTATATGGTAAAATACCCAGCGAAGTCAGCACCTGGAACCCGTTGCAGATACCGAGTATCAGTTTTTTTGAATCAATAAAAGTTTCAATATCATCTTTCAGTTTCAAAAGCTTTAAAGCAAATATCTTACCGCTTTTTACATCATCCCCGTAGGAAAAACCGCCAGAAAATGCAATAATGTCGAATTCTTCCGTTTTTCTTTTCCCGTCTAGCAGTTCATTCAGATGAACCTCTTCGCTTTCTGCTCCGGCAAGGTTAAATGCTCTTGCAGTTTCAACATTACAGTTTATTCCGTCAGTTATAATAACAAGGACTTTCGGGGTCATCTCAAACTCCATAAATTGTTAATCATATCAATACTTCTTGACATTTTTTCCTACAAGGTCTGTGATAGTGTAATATATATCGTAAAACTCATCCCTCATTTTACCGTGAAATATGCTTGATGTTGTTAATACGGAATTCTTTAGAAGTTTAAAATCCATAACTGGAAGTTCTTTTCCATAATATATTAAAGTATCGATAGATGAGTTGTCAAAACGGGAGCTTTTTACTTCATAGTTTTCCATCGTCAGTTCTTCGGGGAAACGAAGCTCGGAAGGTTCAAAATCGGGATCGTTCAATATGATTGAAAAAATATCCTTTCTATGAATACCCCTTAGAGAAAAAATAAGCATAGGTTCATATATCGTTTCATTGAATATTCTGTGTAGAACTGTCGATACATGTTCGCATTTTTTAGCCTTTTTACAAGTGCAGCGGAATTTTATATCGTTCCAGGAGGGGATCATCTCTATACTCCGGCCGCTCAGAGCTTTATCGAATTCCTTGTGATAATTGCCGTTTAAAAGGTCAGTTGCAAGATGAATATTATCCCTTATCATTGCAAGAAGCGATTCTTTGTCGTTGTAGCTCAGCCGGTTGAATGTTATTTTTGATTCATAGGTGTGTTTCTTCCCGTCATAAACACAGGCTTCGACTTCATTTTCCTCTATAGATAAATAAGTGATAGCCCTTTTGTTAAAAAGTTTTCTACCAAGATTGAATTTGGTAATATTGGCATCTTTATAGAAACTTTCGTATAGGTCATCGTACCACCATATTTTAGCTTTATCGATCTCCAAATCTAAATCCTTTTTATGAGATTTATGAACTCTTTTTCGCTAAGTTCTGTTATTATACTTTCACCTTTCGGTATTATGCCGTCGGACAGTTTTATTTTGCTTTCAATAAGCTCGTCTATTCTTTCTTCAAGGGTGCCTTTTGTTATAAACTTATAAACAAAAGTGTTTCTGCTCTGTCCTATTCTGTGAACTCTGTCAACAGCCTGATTTTCCACAGCGGGATTCCACCATCTGTCAAAATGGAATACATAGTTGGCCATTGTGAGATTAAGTCCCAGTCCGCCGGCTTTCAATGAAAGCACCATAGCGGGGATGTCGGGATCTTTATCAAATTCATCTATCATTTTTCTTCTGGCATCCATATCCAGTGATCCGTGGAAAAAGAGAAATTTTTTGCCCAGTTCTTTCTCGAGTCTTTTCGTAATAAGCTTGCCTGTACCTATAAACTGAGTGAAAATGATAGATTTTCTTCCCTCCTGTTCAATGGTATTTATCATTTCGACAAGACTGTCAAGCTTGGAGGATCTTTTTTTTGCATCTTCCGAAGATTTGTCAGCCAGATAGTTCAGCGGGTGATTACAAATCATTTTTAATCTTGTGATTATGGCAAGCATGTTAACTTTTGAAAGTCCGCTGTCCGCGTCATTCGTATCGTATTCTATCCTGTTGATCTCATTGTCATAAAGAACGGCCTGTTCGTCTGTCAGCGGAAGGTATATTTTTATCTCCTGTTTGTCGGGCAGATCCTTTATGATGTCCCTGTCGGTTTTCATTCTTCTCAGAACAAAGGGAGTAATAACCTGATGGAGTTGCTTCTTTTTTACCGGATCGTCAGTTTTAATTATGGGATACTCATATTTATTAAAGAATGTTTTGCTGTCCATAAGCAGACCGGGATTAACAAAATCCATTATTGACCACAGTTCCATAAGTCTGTTCTCGATCGGTGTTCCCGTCAGTGCAAAACGGTTATCTCCGTTAAGTCTTTTTACAGCTTTAGCCTGCTCGCTGTTCGAATTCTTTATGTACTGAGCCTCATCAATTATTATATATGAAAAAGTGTATGCCAAAAGCATCTCAATATCTCTTTTGACAATACCGTAACTGCATATAATAACATCGTTATCTTCCAATACACCTGAAATATCCTTAAGTCTGTTCACCCCATAATGCAGATATGTCCTGACAGACGGCGAAAACTTTTTCAATTCCATTTCCCAGTTGTATAGAAGTGTTGTAGGAGCTACTATAAGAACGGGCTTTTCGGGTTTTTTGCTTAAAAGCAAAGCTATTATCTGGATAGTCTTGCCTAAACCCATATCGTCAGCGAGTATAGCTCCGAATCCGAGTTCATCCAGATAACTCAGAAAAGAAACACCGTTTTTCTGATATTTTCTGAGTGAACCGATAAAGCCTTTTATGGAACCTACGGCATTAAGATGCCTGTTCAGGTCACTCTTTGACAACAGTTCTGTAAAAAGCTGCGATTTGTCAACCTCCACCTGATCGCTCAAATCATAGTTCAAAGCCTCAAAAAAGCTCATGCCCCTGCTGTAAGTTTGTTCTTCCTTTTTTAAAAGCCGGACAATTCTTTTCAGCAGAGATGGATCAAGTTCAATATATTCGTCATCTATCTTAATATAGTCAACACCTTTTTCGATATGCTCTTCAACAAGCTCTTTTTCGATCAGCCTTTCGCCTGCGAAAAGCTGCCAGTCGAATTCCAGATATGTTTTTGAAATGCTTCTTCTTGAAAAAGCTGTGTTTGCGGTGCGTCTTCTGAAGGATATTTTTGCTCTCAACCTGTTAATGTTTTTGAAGAATTGCGGATATAATATTTTAATTCTGTTCTGACCTAGCAGCACGGCGTCGTGTTTCAAAAAAGACAGAAGTTCTGATTCTGTAATATCAACATGTTCGGGAAGAGGGGAGAGGAGAGAATCTTTAATAAAATCAGAGAACTGGGACGATCTTACAAGTTCCAGTAAAAAGAGCGTTTTAAGCTCTTCATCTTCAGAGTTGTAAATATCTGCGGCAAAAATATTGCCTTCAGGTCCTTCAATTCCGTATTTTATTCTCCAGAGGTTGTTATCTGTTTTTTCAAAAGCTGCTGTAAAATTGTTTTTTGATGTAATTCGTGACGCCCAGCTTTTCCATTCTTCGTAGTTGTAACTGCATATCTTAACCCCGCTGTTCTTTATCACAAGATGAGCTATGCTGCTGCCCCTCAGCGCTTTTTCGGCAAAATCACATGCATCGCCTTTCATAATGTAATTGTCGATAACCGTGTTCATGCCCCATAACAACAGATTATTAACAAAAGACCTCCTGTCTTCGATCATGCCCATGCCGTAAACTGATATGAGAGGAAGCTGATCAATAAACTGCTCAAGAAAATCAACAGCTTTCCCCTGCAGAACAGGATAGTATATAAATTCATAATCAGAATCTTCAAAATAAAAGCCGGGAATATAATACTTATTCCGGATAAGCTCTCTGACAAATGACTGGAATTTGTCATAATATTTGAAAGAATTTGAAAAAGCACATCCCCTTGAACCTTTAAGAGCCTTGGTAAAGTAGCTGAATTCATGAAAGGGAATCAGGGCGCAGTCAATATACTTTTTCAGGTACCTGACCTTGTCTTTATCTAAAGTTTCCTTGTGTGAGTCGATGTGATTGCTGAGTATTCTGGTGTTCTCCTGATGAGGTATATAAAAATCAGCGCTCACAGTTTCCTGAAAGGGTATGTTCTTTTTAAAGAACACATCGAGTATGTCGTCTTTTGTGGCGAATTTATCTGATTTTTTTACAGCATCGAATATCTCGAACCATACAAGAAAACACTCGCGGTTAATCGAATATCTGTAATCGCAGTGAAAAATATATTTACGGGCTTTGTCCAACAGTTTTCCGCACTAATTTTAAGAGTTCTAAAAATATGAAATATTAGGAATTAATGCAAGAAATATTTATATTTAAAATAAAAATTTATCCGTTTTCGGTGATAAGGAATCTTTTAACTCTCCGGAGTTTATCTTTATTAATAATTGCTGTCATTATTACGCCGTAATCAGAATATTCTTTTGATATAACCTCTGAAATACTGTACATTGAAGCTATTGCCTTTTGTTCTTCAAAAGGGAAGAGGAATTTCATTCTGGAGGTTTCATTTATTTTGGCTTTCAGCATTTCCTTTAGTGAGTTAAGATTTTCTCCGGTGGCGGCAGAAACGAATGTAGAGTTTTTGTATTTATCCGAAAAGATCTCTTCCCTGACTCTGTACTCGCCCAAAAGGTCGATCTTGTTAAACACCGGCAGATTAGGTATACGGTCCGCGCCTATTTCTGCAAGCACACTGTTTACGGAGGCTATATGCTCTTCACAAAAGTCGTCGCTTATATCAGTAACATGAAGAAGCAGATCCGCATCCATAACATCCTTTAGAGTAGCTCTGAATGAGGCTATGAGGTTGTGCGGAAGATTCTGTATAAACCCTACAGTGTCGGAAATTACGGCTTTTTCACCCTTGTCTATCTGTATCGATCTTGAGGTCGTATCAAGTGTGGCAAAAAGTTTATCTTCCACAAGAACATTCTCGCCGGTCAGTTTATTGAAAAGAGACGATTTTCCCGCATTGGTATATCCTACCAAACAGATTTTTTTGACTTCTGATCTGCTTTTTCTCTGGGTTATCTTTTGAGTCATTATTTTTTCCAGCTCATGTGTGACCTTTCTGATGTCTTCCTTTATGATCCTTTTGTCAACTTCGATCTGCTTTTCTCCCATTCCTCTACTTGCGCCGGTCGCACTTCCGGAAGCACCTCTTTCTCTGTCAAGATGCGACCATAGTTTTTTTAGCCTTGGAAGCTGATATTTCAGTTCGGCAAGCTTTACTTCAAGTTTGGATTCTTTGGATTTTGCATGCCTGCTGAATATATCGAGAATGATTTCAGTTCTGTCCAGAACTTCGATTTTGAAATCTTTCATTATGTTCCTGGACTGCATAGGGGAGAGTTCATTGTCGAAAATAAGAAGTTCCGCATCTGTGAAATCCATCTTATTCTTTACTTCCTCCAGAAATCCCTTTCCCGCATAATATGCCCTGTTAATAGATTTCCGGTTTTGGATGAACTTATCCACAACATCAATCTCGGCGGTTTCAGCCAGTTTTTCAAGTTCATCAAGTGAAGCTTCTGAATACTCAAATCTTTTACTGTCTGTACAAACGCCGACCAGCATTGCACGAGGTTTTTTTATTCCAGTATCTATCATTTCCATTAATACACCTGTTTTTAGAGAAGTTTTGATGCAAGTTCAGACAGAACAGACCTTTCACCCTTTTTTAAAGTGACATGAGCATATAAGTCCTGACTTTCAAGTCTGTCTATAAGATAGGAGAGACCGCTTGACTCCGAATCAAGATATGGAGAGTCGATCTGGTAGAGATCTCCTGTAAAAACGATTTTTGTTCCTTCTCCCGCTCGGGTTACAATAGTTTTTACTTCATGAGGTGTCAGGTTCTGTGCTTCATCAACAATAAAATATACATTACTTAAAGTTCTGCCTCTTATATATGCTAATGGAGAGATTATGAGCTTTTCTCTCTTTTGCAGTTCATCTATCATTTCGTATTTGTCGGATCCTTCATTAAAATTGTTTTGTATAAACTGAAGATTGTCATATAGAGGCTGCATATACGGTTCGACCTTGTTCTGAGCTGTTCCGGGCAGATAACCTATGTCTTTGTTGCTTAGAGGAATGATGGGTCTGCTGAGGTATATCTGTTTGTAGGATTTTCTGTTCTCCAGTGCGGCCGCAAGGGCAAGAAGAGTTTTTCCCGTTCCTGCAGTACCTGATATCGTGACAAGTCTTATTCTGTCGTCAGTAAGAGCATTTATAGCAAAAGTCTGTTCAGAGTTCCTGGGTTTGATTCCGAAAACCTCTTTTGATTCCACAAGCACAACTTCGTTTGTAAAATGATCATATCGTGCCAGAGCGCTTTTTTTATTTGATCTGAGAATAAAATACTGATTCGGTTTAAGATAAACATTTTCAAGATCCGGATCGTTTCTGAATTGTTCAACGGATATTCTCTTTTTTGAGTACAGCTCATTAATAGTGCTCTCATCCATATCCTCCATGATCTCAACCCCCGTAAACAGATCATCAGCACTTTTTACATTTCCGATCTGATAATCTCTGGAGGCGATCTCAAGGGCTCTGGCTTTTAACCTGAGGTTTACATCTTTAGATACAAATATGACATCCCGCTGCGTATTATCCTCTATATAGTTGAAACATGCTGCAAGTATGTGGTGATCTTCTTTTCCCGAAAGGAATTTGTCGGAAAAACCGGGTCTGAATTTTACATCGGTGAGTACAAAAACCTTACCTTTGTTCTCACCAAGAGAGATTCCCTTTTTAAACAGAGCTTTTTCAGAACCGTTTTCTCCTCCTGAGAGTTCATCTATCTGTCTGGTAAATTCTCTTGCGTTGAAATTAAGCTGATCTCTGCCTTTTTTGAACTCATCAAGTTCTTCAAGAACGGTTATGGGGATGCCAATATCGCTTTCTCCAAAAGATCTGAGACAGTTATAGTCATGAAGTATTACATTCGTATCAATAATATAAGTCTTTTTTTTCATTTGTTTCTCCCAAATTAAAACAGATAAGGAATTTAACGAAAAGATACTGGATTTTCAATAGAATAATGAAAAAAGGCTCTTAATTCAGAGCCTTTTGTGTGCTGAAGAGGAGATTTGAACTCCTACACCCTAAGGCGCCACCCCCTCAAGATGGTGTGTCTACCGATTCCACCACTTCAGCAAAATTTAATCATTTTGTTCTTCCGTTACGGGAACAGGAGAAGGTTCGTCAATTTGAGAAGTTTCCTGTTCAAAAGGTGTTGTCTGCATTACGGGAGTTTCTCCCAATACGGGGAGGTCAGCTGCAGGCGATTCGGGGCTTCTCTGCATGATGAGACTGCTTTCGGGAGAAGATGAAGAGGCAAACTCCGCTTTTGACATAAGTCCTATCAGAATCGCCAGTCCGAAAAATGAAACTGTAAGAATAACCGTAACCTTATGAAGAAATGAAACGGTTTCCCTTGTGCCGAATGTAGAAGTCGCAGCACCGCTTACTCCGCCGAAAGAACCGGAGAGTCCGCCGCTTTTATCGGATTGCATAAGAATCACGATCATTAAAAAGAAAGTTACTATTACAAAGATAAAAAGAAGCAGTCCGTACATGTTTATATTCCTATTTTAATTAGAGAGTGCAAATTTAATAAAAAATATTCCTTTTGTCAAATGTTTTCAGAATCATTTAATTGGCAGATATCCGTAAATTCTCAAAGATTAGCGCAAACTGGGAAAACAAAAGAGAACACCATGTCAGATACGACAGTTATTTAACTTAATAAAAGCCAGATAGGGAATAAAGCGAATATAAAAAGAACAAAAACTACGAAAACCCTGTTTAAGTTTACATAATATATATTATGCGACATTACTTATGCCTGAGGTAAATTCGGCCTTTTTTGAAAGAAAATATTCCATATTGCATAATAAAAGTACTTTGCGTCTAAAAAATGGTATTCAGTGAATTAAATTGTGAATAACATGTCGAATGATTCAAAATAAAAAGCGGCCTCTATCGCCGCTTAAGAAAATATTTTATAAAAGAGTTTCTAGTCGACTGTTATACTTTTAGAAACATTTTTCGGTACATCAGGATGAACCCCGTGTAATGGTATGTGCAGTTTGTTCAGGTACTTCATCTTCTTGACGCTCATTTTTAAAGCCAGGGACTGCAGTACAACCATACTTGAGAAAGTTGAAAGAAGCGTATCATCAGTTTTTGGAAGTTTTACAAAAACGAATTCATAATACTTGTTACCCGAACCGCAAGTCTTACAGTTTCTGACCAGTTCATCATTCTCTTCGGCGATCAGGTAAGTGTTCGCTCCCCGTATTTTGTGTGTGTTTATCTGCGAAATGGTCAGGTTAACATCTCTTGGTTCTGGTCCCGTCAGAAATATTAGCGGGTAATTCGTATCCAGATTTTCAATAAAATTGAATTTCGAAAGGGCGTCTTCAAATATTTTTCTTGATCCGGGAAGTATGTTGAACGGCTTTACAGGCTCGAAAATATATGAGCTGAGATCTGAAATCAATTTTGTTTTTTCCTTCTCGCCAAGCTTTTCCTTATTTGCCCTTTCAAGAGCATATGCTATCAGATCCTTGTTATACTTTATAAAATGCTCAAGGTCTTTTGTACCGAATATAGTATTAAAACCAAGTATCGTGTTCGGCCCGTGCTTGAACTCTGATCCTTCGATCCCCTGAGTATGGTTTAAAACTGTCTCTCTGATCTTCAATGCACCTTCTTCGGCTACTGAACTTATCTTGGTTGCCAGTATATGTATGCTGGGTTGCATAAAAAGAGATTCGGCCATTTTATCGACCTGCGTTTCGGTAGTTCTTAATGTTTCTTCAATAAGGTCGGGTATGTAATTCAGAGTTTCTTTCCGTCTTTCAAGTTCCCTGACCTTTGCATGGTCATCATTGCTTCCGTTAAGATGAGGTATCTTGAACTCGGCTACTTTTATAGCAAGATAATAGAAAAGAAGCACCTGATTCAAATAACTTTTTGTTGCCGGAACAGCTATCTCGGGACCGCATTTAATAGGGAGATAGAAATCGCTTTTTTCCTGTGCAAGGGTCGAGTTCTCGTTGTTTACTATAGTTATCTTTTTAACAGAGACCCCTGAAACCTCGATATCGTTGAAAATATCAATAAGATCTTTGGTCTCTCCGCTTTGACTCACGCCTATGAAAACATCTCCTTCTCTTATAGAAGATGAGTACTGTCCTCTAAAATTACCGGGCAGTATCGGACTGAATTTAATGCCGGCTATTTCATTAAAAAATATTGCGGCTGTTTTTGTGGCATTATACGAAGTTCCGCATGATATGGTATAAATGCTCCGGTGATCTTTCCATGCGTCAAATATAGTTTCCGCGAATTTATCTGCATGCTGATGGAAATTATTGATCTCCCTGATCTCCGCTCCTATGTCAAGTATTTTTGCAGCGAGTATGTTATTTTTTATATATTCCTTTCCTGATATTACATCAAGGAATATATTTGAATAAGTTGAGAAAAATTCTGTATTTATAAATATTTTCTTATTTAAACTGCTACACAGACCTGAAAAATCCTTTTGAATAACATCAAGTATCTTTTTGAACTCTTTAGTCGATTTGAATTCTTCGAACAGGCGCCTCTGCCCTTCTATCGCCTCTTCCCTGTAGATATTCTTGGATGTTCCTGTGACAAACCCGATAAAACCGAGCTTTTCAAGAACATCCTTGATCTGTTTGGTAGTGTCGCTGCCTTTATTAAAGAATGCAATAAGTTTTCTTGAACTTTCGACCTGACTGAATATCTCCTGATGCATGAAAAATTTGAAAGGTTCATTGAGTTCTGTGTCTTCAGCTCTGAGTTTACTTCTCGTTACAGGCACATCAATCTTCTCGCCTTTCTTAATGTTCTTAACTGTTCCGTCTTTAAATTTCCATTTAATATCCTTGAAACTGAAAACCTGATATTCACTGCTGGCATATTCTATAAATGTCCCTTCCTTAAGATCTATTACATTTTTCGTGAATTTTAAAATAGCTGTAAGATCCGAGGAAAGAAGAATGAAATCATTTCCGTCAATGCTTCCTTTTCCGGCATAAAGACTGCTTCCTGCCTTTATTGCGTATGATATCTCTGTAACAGGATCTACAATAACCGCTGCATAAGAACCGATGACTTTTTCTGAAGCGCTGGTAATTGCTTTGATCATGCACTCTCTTCTTATTTTCTTGTCAGAGTGTGTTTCTTCCCTGTGTTTTTCAAGATACATGTCAAAATAATGTTCTACTGTATGTACTAGCATTTCACCGTCGTTGTCGCTAAGAACTTTATGGCCCTGATTAGTCAAAAATTCTTTAAGCGTATTAGTATTCGTGATGTTTCCGTTGTGAGCTCCGTATATATGTTTTTTACATTTCACTTCATGAGGCTGTGCGTTCACCTTATTTACCGCCCCGAATGTGGCCCACCTGACCTGCCCGCAGAAAATTTTTCCCTTCATAGAGATAATATCGAGGGTGTTAACGAGATCTGAAGGCGCTCCGACATCTTTTTTCAGAATTATTCTTCCCTTATCATCCTGAATAGCCGCTCCTGTCGAATCGTATCCCCTGTATTCAAGACTCTTGAGAAGCTGAGAAGCGTATTTTCCCATATTAATGTTCATTTTTGCAAATGAGAGTCCCAAAACTCCGCATCCTAAAGCGGGTACGGGAAGTTTTAACTTTACAGTTCCGGTCTTCGACAGTTTGGTGAGTATCTTATAAATCATTTGTAGATCTCCGCAGATTAGGTTTTTGTAAATTTATATACATAAGATTACAGCGGGTAAATATCTGAAAATATATCGGTTTTATCAAGTCCTAAATTTTGAAAGACCCAAACGGAAAATTCACTCTTCAAATATTGACTAAAGAGGTCGTTTTTCATATATTGCAGTGTTATTGTTACCGAACCACAAGAACGGAGAACCGGAATGACTGACTTAAGAAAGTTACTATCTGCAATAATACTGACTGCAATGCTATCCGCGTTTTGCAGTAGTTCTGTCGCCATAGTTTTCAGCGGGAGCAACAACGGTTATTACAGGGACTGCGGCTGACCGGCATTAAGACTCGGCGGTCTTGCCGAGAGAAAAACAGTTTTCGACAGCCTTAAAACTGTACACAGTGACATTGTATTTTTGGATTCCGGCGGATTATTGAGCAGAAGGGCCACTCCCCAGGACGATGATATTGTGAGCGCAGTTTACCCGCACATGGGCTACGACGCGGTCGGTATCGGACATCAGGAGTTCATAAACGGCATCGGATATTTTAAGAAAAATCTGAACGGGAAGCTGCCTTTTGTTTCGTCAAATCTAACCTTTCAGGACGAAGATATAGTCTTTGAAAAATACAGAATAATTACTACAGCTTCAGGTATCAGGGTCGGGGTCACTTCGGTAAACTATAACACAAGTTTCAGGTATCTGATGAGGACAGATGCAGTAAAAGAGGATGAGATAATCGTCGGAAGGGCTTTTGATGAACTCCGGCCGGTTTTAAATGATTTAAAAGAGGTCTCGGATATAATAGTCGTGATGGCTCATCTGAACCATGAGGCAATAGTAAGGCTGCTTGACGAAGTTGACGGATACGATATTGTCATAGGCGGAAACAATCTCCCCCACTTCAAATACGCCAGAAAAGTCAATGGAAAGATACAGGTGCAGAACGGAAGAGATGGGGAAAGGATCGGAAAAGCTGTTTTTAATAGAGACATGACCGGAAAAATGAAATTTGAAAGCTATGAACTCATTGAGATACTCGCCCGTGCAAGAGGATACGCAAGGGATAAAAAGATCGATAAACTAATAATAGAACAGGAAAACAGATGAAAATGAAGACGGTTTTTAAAATTACATTTATCACATCACTTTTCACACTCCTGGGTCTTGCGGTATGGATAGAGTTCGGAGTTCTTGGTAAAAATGTTTATTTTGGCTCGGAGAATATTTCTTTTGAGATACCAAAAGGATCAGGCATTGTAGAAATAACCGGAATTTTAAATGATAAAGGTTTTAGAGTAACGGTTAACGAAATGCGGCTTGCATCGAAAATATTGGGCAAAGATTCTAAATTGAGATATGGAAGATTCAATTATGATCCTGTGCTCACTAAAGATCTGAGATCCCTGATAGATTTTCTCACCAGAGGCGGTCATCTTACCGTAAATATCACCATTCCAGAAGGCTCCAGAATAATTGATATTGCGGGTATATTAATGAAAGAAATGCAAATAGATTCGGTGCTTTTTGTTGAAACGGCAAAAGACTCTGCGCTGGCAGCCTATTACAATATTCCTGCTAAAACTCTTGAAGGCTATTTATATCCCGAAACATATAATTTCAATCATAATGCGGGAGCGGAAAACATTATTGACAGGATGATCAAAACAGGAAGACACAGGATTGAGGATTACAGAAAAATGATAGAATCAAGCGGTTTTACAGAACATGAGATAATTACGCTTGCCTCAATAATTCAGGGTGAGGTTATGGTTATTGACGAAATATACCATATAAGCGCAGTGTATAATAACAGACTGAAAAGGGGAATGAGACTGGAGGCGGATCCTACCGTTCAATATCTTTTCGATACTCCGAAAAGGCTGCTTTACAAAGACATCGCCATTGACAGTCCGTACAATACATATTTATACAGAGGATTACCGCCGGGACCCGTGAACAATCCTTCTGTTAAGGCGGTTAAAGCCGCTCTTCAGCCTGCAGATGTTCCTTACATATTCATGGTGGCAAGAGGTGACGGCAGACATTATTTCAACATTGATTATGAGGGGCATCTGAGAGATAAGGCTAAATTTGATATCATAAGAAGACAAATAAATAGATGATGGAGGTGCAGCAATGTTAAAGAAAATAATTAAAACTTTATTGGTACTGTCGCTTCTGGTGTATTCAGGATGCTCAAAAAGTACCGAAGGGGACGACAGTATATCATCGGTCCCGGACAGATCAAAACTGATTTTGTCGAACGGATACGGAGATTCCAGAGAAAATGCGGTTGAAGATGCAAAGAACGACGCTTTAAGGCAATTCGGATTTAATATTGTTGAGATAAACGGGAAACCGGAACTGTCTTATGCGGGGAGAATAGTTGATTTTGAGATAATAAGAGACTATTCCGAACCTCTTAAGAACGGCGTATGGTGGGAAATTAAAATACAGGCTGAAATAGAAAAACTCTGATGCTGAATGGTCTGAATACTGCCCAGATACAAGCCGTGGAGAATACGGAAGGTCCTATGCTTATAATTGCCGGGGCCGGAAGCGGAAAAACCAGAACGGTAATCGAAAGGATTTCAAAAATAATACTTGACGGCAAGGCTGCACCATTTGAGATAATGGCTTTGACTTTTACGAATAAAGCTGCAAATGAACTGAGAGAAAGATTAATTGCCAGATGTGGTCCGGGAAGTCAAAACATAACAGCAGGTACTTTTCATTCAACATGTTCCCGAATATTAAGATCGCACGCCGATAAAATTGGATATTCTAAAAGTTTTGTGATTTATGATAATGATGATAAACTAAAAGTTATAAAATCAGTTATAAGAAATAATAATTTGAATATAATATACTTTCCAATTAAAAAAATCGCCAGGTCTATCTCCAGATTAAAAAACAAATTGATATATCCGGAAAATAATAAAGGGATTTCATTTGATCAGGATTATGACTGTTTGAATGATTTATATAGAGATTACCAGAATGAGCTTAAGAAATGCAACGCATTCGATTTCGATGATCTTATTTGCATGACCGTGAGGCTTTTTGAAAGGGAAAAAGACATACTTTTTGAATACCAGAACAGGATAAAATATGTTTGTGTGGACGAATATCAGGATACTAATTATGTTCAGGACCGTTTTATTGAGCTCATTTCAGGCCTCTATAAAAATATTTGCGTTGTCGGTGATGAGGATCAGTCGATCTACAGTTGGAGAGGTGCTGATATAAATAATATTTTGAATTTCGGGAATAAATATAAAAACTGTCTGACTGTAAAACTTGAGCAAAACTACAGGAGCACACCGAACGTACTTAACGCTGCCGGCATGGTAATACAAAAGAACAAAGAAAGGATCGGGAAAAAACTATTCTCGGTCTCGAAGAGCGGTGAGAATGTTACATTATCAATACACAGCTCGGATTCGGCGGAAGCAGCGGAAATATGCGGAAAAATATCTGACCTTTTCAGTAAAGGTCACCCTTTAGAACAGATATGTATTCTTTACAGGACAAATTCTCAAAGCAGAATAATTGAAGATATGCTCAGAAGATCAGCTCTCCCCTACACTATTGTTGGAGGACATAAATTCTACGAAAGAAAAGAGATAAAAGAGATCGTTGCATATCTCAGGCTAATACACAATAGAGATGACGATGTTGCTTTTGAAAGAATAATCAATTTCCCGCCCAGAGGCATAGGCAAAAAAAGTATTGAAAAAATCAGATCGGTATCATCGGCAAAAAGCATTTCTCTCTACAGTTCACTCAAAGAATATTTGAAAACAAACAGAAATACATCTGCGAATAAAAAAATATCCGGGTTTACTGATATTATTGAGTCATTAACAAATTCATCACTCAGCGAAAATGTGAACAGTATATCAAAATCTGTAGTAATGAGTACCGGAATACTTGAATACTATGCTTCGAGATCCGAAAATGAGCAGGACGGGTCAAAAACAGAAAACATATATGAGTTTCTGGCCGCGACTGAAGATTTTTCAAAAAATGAAAAGGATAATCTGACATCTGATTTTCTTGCTTCAGTTTCACTTATGTCTGACATTGATTCTTACAATGACCGAAGTAAAAAGGTGGTGATGATGACTGTACATACAGCCAAAGGTCTGGAGTTCGATACTGTTTTTATCGCAGGTATGAATGACGGGCTCTTCCCTATTGTCAGATCCGGTGAAGATGTTAATATCGAAGAGGAAAGAAGACTTTTCTATGTTGCCATGACAAGAGCACGAAAAAGACTTTTCATATCATCTTTTATAAAACGCAGCAGGTATATGGGCGGATCTAGTGCATTCTCTCCCTCAAGATTTCTTGATGACCTTCCTGAAAGCGTTTCCGTCAGTAAGGATAAGATTATTGCCGGAACAGAGAGTTTTACCTCTAAAGATGATATTGAAATCAGAGATATTGTTTTCTCAAAACAGTTTGGCGAGGGTATAGTGCTGTCCTCAGAATACTCCGGCCGAAAAAAGATAGTTACTGTTGATTTTGATGACCACGGAATAAAAAAACTTATAGTCAAATACGCCGGTCTGCGAAAAATATGAGGATGAATTCTGAAGACGGTCATGTTTTTCTTTCAGAAATAATCTTTGCTTTTGATCGGGATTTTTCCGATATTATAGGGCCACTGGATGATTACTGCGAAAGTGGTATGGCTACAAAAAATATATCGAGGTCGGGTAATGTGTATTTTTTGTTTGACAAAGAAAAATTATTACAGCAGCAGGAACAATGAATTTTAAAATTACAGTATTGGGCAGCAGCGGCGGCGCACCGACAAAAAGACGCAACTGCAGCTCTTTTGTCCTTACATGCGATTCTTTTGGTCTAATGTTCGATTGTGCCGAAGGTTCGCAGAGACAGTTACTTCATTGCGGCTACAAGCTCAGCCGCCTCAAATATATATTCATATCCCACATGCATTTTGATCATATCGGAGGATTGATACCAATGTTGTCAACAAAAAGCATGTTTGGTATTGAAGGTCGGGTCACTATTCTCGGTCCGCCCGGGATCACAGATTTTATTAAGTATAATCTTTCTGTTGCAGGAACAAGATTTTCGTTCGATTATGATGTGTGTGAGATCGCAGACTCCATGTCTTTTTCTTATGACGAATTTGAAGTTAGTACCTTTTTATTGAATCACAGGATCGCCAGTTACGGATTTCGAATAAAATTCAATGATACTCCGGGAAACATCATAGCCGAAAAACTTGCAGAAGTCGGACTTTCTGAAGGTCCGGAGTGCGGAAGGCTAAAAAGAGGCGAAACAGTCGTTACCGCGGAAGGAAAAAAAATAATACTGAGCGATGTCGCAACTGAAAAAAAAGACGGCAGGATAATAAGTTTTCTGGGCGACACATACCTGTGCAAAGGTATGTATAAATGTCTTGAAAAGGCGGATTTTGCAATAGTAGAATCAACTTTTCTTGAAAAGGAAAGTGAAAAGGCTGAAAAAAGAACGCATCTTACCGCAAAAATGGCAGGCAATGTGTGTGAAAGAAGCGGAGTAAAAGAACTTCTTCTTTATCATTTCAGTGCATCCTATCCTGATATACTTGATTTTAAAAATGAATGTTCTGAAAAATTCAGCGGGATGATACATCTTGCAAAAGATCTGAAAACAATCGAATTATTTAAGGAGTGCACTCAATTATGAAAGAGTACAAAAAAAACTTCATAAAATTTCTGATCGACAATAATTCTCTCAAATTTGGGGAGTTCAGGTTAAAATCAGGAAGAATATCGCCTTATTTTCTGAACACCGGCATGCTTTATTCAGGAGAAGCCGTTTATTCTCTCGGAAAATTCTATGCCGAGACAATAACAGACAGAATAAAGACGGATTATAATGTGATATTTGGCCCTGCATACAAAGGGATACCTCTTGCAGTATCATGTGCTTCCGCCCTATACTCCCATTTTTCCGTCAACAAATGCTATTCGTTCAACAGGAAAGAAGCCAAAACGCACGGCGATTCAGGCGGATTGATAGTTGGTAAGCCGCTTGTGCCCGAAGACAGAATAGTGTTAATAGATGATGTAATAACAGCAGGCACCGCAATACGGGAGACCATTGAGCTTTTAAAATCATCGGGGTCACCTACAATTACAGCAGCAGTTATTTCTGTTGACCGTATGGAAAAAGGAACCGGTGAAATGTCAGCTGTTCAGGAATTAAAAGAAACCGAAGGTATAGATTTCTATCCGATAGTGAATGTTATTGAAATAATCGAGTACCTTCAAAATTCGGATAACGACAACTCAAAACATGTAGAAGCAATGCTGGAGTACAGGAAGAAATATGGCACAAACTAAAACACAAAGTTCAAGAAGTGAAAAATATATTATTTATATTTTCGCCGCCAACGGAAAATATCTGAGATCTGTTTTTAAAAACGATTATCTTATTCAGTTTGAAAACATTAAGCAATACCTCAGGTCTGAGTTGAACAAGTACAGTATAGCAGAGATTTCTGAAGACGGTAGATCAATGACGGTTAAAAGTTCTTTGGGAACTGATTTCTCAAACACCTACGAACTTGCGGAAAAAATCTCGTCGGTTTTTGAAAGAATAAAAACCCTTCTGAAAGATATTGAATGCGGAGTTGTATTGAAAGCCGGTATCATCACTGAAGAAGAGATTAAAAGAAGGCATCCTTTCATATGGAACCTTCCTTATGATACCGTCAGATCATTACCTGATATTCTTTTATCATCAAAAACAGCAATGTCAATTATCGAAAACTACGATATGAAAGATACCTCTCTGAGAAATATCTGGATCACAGATGGAGTTATGTTCTCAACGAACAGAAAACTCAAGAATATTTATTTTGACAGGGATGAAACTGAAGATATCCAAAACTTTCTGGAAACTGATGATAAAGTTCTTTATATTTATGGGGAAAAAGGCTCAGGAAAAACATCTCTCATAAAAGATTTTATTAAAAATTTCCGTTTAGAAAAAAATATACTTTTTTTTGAAGAAAGAAAGCATTCTGTCAAGGAGTTCAGGACGGTTCACGATCTTCTCTACAACCTGCTTTTCCCTACTGAAAGCGGTGATCCTCTTTCACTGGATGAGGTCGTACGGAAGGTGGAGAACTCCAGTCTTCCAAATCTTAATAAGGCTAACCTGGTATATTTTTCTTCAGTTATTTCCGGGGAAAGCCAACAGGACAGAAACATCAGAATGGAATATGGAACATACAGGGATAATCTGAAAAGAGCTCTCAATGATGTTTTAAAAATTGTTACCAAAGATATTGTTCTTATTATAGATGATCATCAGTGGATGAGTAAAAACTGCTGGGAAATACTGGCTGATATACTTAAACCGGAATACAAGAATCAGATAATACTGATATCGAATGACAAGAATTGTTCGACCGGTATTTTTGGTTCAGTAAAATATCTGTGTATATCAGAGCTTAATAAAGTTCAGATATCCAGACTTCTACGGATGGTTTTCCCAAGGATAAAAATCCCTGCCAGAACAGCAGATTTTATTCATAAGGTTACGGGAGGGAATCTCTATACTGCACTGGAGTTTGTTCAGTTCATGATGGATAAAAAGTATGTAGTAACTGATGACGGAAAACTCGAAGTTTCTCTATCGGACATGAGTCAGATACCGGATGATCTTTCCGATATTTATGCACAGAAAATATCTGCGTTATCAAAAGAGGCATTGTCACTTTTGAAGATCATATCTGTCATGGAAGACAGATTTTTTCTAAGTGATCTCGACTGGTTGCTTCATACACTCAATTTCCCTCATGACGAGATTATTGCACTGGCCGAGTTGGAAGACAGGGGGATCATAGAAAACAGAGGCGCACATTATTTGATAACCGAACCCTGCGCAGTAGCAGTATTATATAAAAATATGAACGCAAACAACCGAAAACTTATCCATGAGCTGCTGGCACAGCTTTTCACATCAAAAGGCTATAATGGTTTTGTTTTTAAAATATTCATTCATTACTATAGATCAGAAAATCATAAAGAGTTGATGAACATACTTGAAGATATGACCCTAAGTTCAGTTGATTTCATGAATTATAATGCTCTGAAAAACATGCTGGAACTCTCTGACAGAATGCTTTTTAATTTATGTGTAAAAGAAAATGAGTTTCCTGTTGAGAACTGGATAAAGAATATTAAATGTTTCAAATGGCTTTTCGATACTAAGGATCCTGTAAGAACCCTGATAGTGTACGAAAAAGCCGCAGATTACCTTATAAAGACAGAAAAACCTGAGTTTCTGCCTGAAATCGTTTGCACGCTGCTTGACCTGTACATCCGCGCATCTAAATTTAAAAAATTCGTTTATTACTGGAATCTGGGATCTGAATATGCAGAGAAAAACCCATCTTCAATGATCAGCTATAAACTGGCCGTTCAAAATGCTGTTTATAAGATCAGGCAGAAAATTGAAGTTACTGAAAACGATTTTATCAGGATTTCAGAATTAAAAACAGCCGTTGGCGAAGAATTTTATTGTCCGTTCCACGATACAGTTGCTGCGCATATTGCTGAATGTAAAGGTCAAACTGACAGAGCTATTGAAATATACCGAAAAATACTTGATCTCAGATCACGGGAACTCAATTTTTCAGAGACTGCTTCCGTAATCTACAGTCTTGTCGGACTGAACATGAAAGTAAGAAATTACAGATCTGCCGAAGATTTTCTAAAACAGCTTATCGTAATCAAAAAGGATTCGTCATTTTCAGATCTGATACAGCTGAACATTCTTCTTGCAAGGCTTTACAGTTACCAGAACAAGTTTCTTCAATCAGTATCTCTTATAGAATCCGTTTCTGCCGGTTGTGAAGACAAATCTGTAAGTATATCTCTCACTTATATCCTGGGATCTATTTATCAGTTCTATGGAGAAAAAGAAATGTCCCTGAAGACATTTGATATTGCCGAAAAGAAATTTAAACGCATCAGCAGAGATCTGATAAGGAGACTTACAGTCAAGCGATCTTTGGTTCACGCCTATTTTAAGGAATATGGTTATGCACCAAAAAAACTTTCAAAACTTAAAGTCTCCCCTTTCATCAAAATGCTCAGAAAGATATATTCAATCGGTGAAAACGGATATAACGATAATGATTCAGAATCAGTAATCAATTCATTTTTGGACAAATCTCTGTCTAATGAAGATCATGAGACTGTATTCGAAGCGGGTTTTATCTTTCTTATGATACTCTTTTCGCAAAGAAAGAAGGATAAGAGTCAGGCTCTTCATAATATACTTTATGAAATGCAGGATAAAATCGAAGATTATAACCTGATATTAGAATTCAATAAACTCACAAAAAAGATTTTCAGAAGATCAAACAGTCCGGGCAAGAAACCTGTACCGGCCAAATCAATGAGCGTTCCTGTAAGGAAAAGAGTCAGCAGAAGACGAACAAATTGAAAGGTGTTAAAATGAAAAATGAATATTTCATTGTCAACGGCGGAAAAAGGCTTTCCGGTGATATTTATCCATCAGGTAATAAAAATGAGGCTTTACCTGTTATAGCGGCAGCACTTCTTACGGACGAAGAAGTCATTATTGAAAATATTCCTGATATTATAGATACGAATATAATGATAAGTATAGCCGTTTCTCTTGGAGCATCTGTCAGTAAGATCAACAGCAATACATACAGTTTCAGAACAGAAAAAATAAAATCTGATTCAATACCGGTAGAACTGTCCTCTAAGATAAGGGCTTCACTTCTGTTCCTTGCGCCTATGCTTTTAAGAAAAGGATCTGTTCCGCTGCCTTCAGTAGGAGGAGACAAGATCGGTGCAAGGAGAATAGATTCTCATCTTCTCGCTTTTACTAAACTTGGAAGCAGAATGATCAGAAACAGGCAGGGATGGACATTGAACTCAGAAAAGCTTAAAGGGGCTGATATACTTCTTGATGAAGCTTCTGTCATGGCGACAGAAAACGCAGTGATGATGGCAGTTCTGACCCCGGGCATTACAACTGTTTATAACGCGGCCTGCGAACCTCATGTTCAGAATCTTTGTAATATGCTCAACAGCATGGGAGCGGATATAAAAGGCATCGGGTCTAATAAACTTATAATAAAAGGTGTAAAAAAACTTCACGGCACCAGACACAGAATACTTCCCGATCACATAGAAACAGGTTCTTTTATTGGACTCGCCGCGGTAATCGGGGACGGAGTAACAATAAAGGATTCATATACAGAACATATGGAAGTTATTTTTCCCGGTTTTTCCAGACTCGGAATATCATATGAGATCAGAGACAAAGACATTTATATTCCCGGAAAGCAGAAACCGGTGATCGTGGAGGATTTCGGAGGAAGAATACCTTCCATATCAGACCAGCCCTGGCCCTGTTTCCCGGCCGATCTGTCAAGCATAATGGTTGTTTCCGCTCTTTTTTCCAGGGGAACGGTCATGATCCACGAAAAAATGTTCGAAGGCAGGCTGTTTTTTGTTGATTCCCTTATCAGAATGGGGGCAAAAGTTATTCTCTGTGATCCCCACAGGGTGGTAATATCGGGACCGGTAAAACTCAGACCGGTAGAGCTTTCATCACCGGATATCAGAGCAGGAATGGCTCTTCTGATCGCGGCTCTTGCGGCAAAAGGTAAAACGACAATTAATAATATCCGTCAGATAGACAGAGGCTATCAGGATATTGAGACGAAGCTGAATGCTCTGGGAGCAGATATAAGGCGCTTTCATGAATAATTATTTCAATAGAGGATAATTAAAATTATGCAGATATTCCCGGCAAATGACCCTGTTCTGATTTTTTCGATCGTTATGACCGCCGTGCTGATCGCGCCTATCCTTGCGGAAAAGATCAGACTTCCGGGTATAGTCGGTCTTATATTTTTCGGAATAATCCTCGGACCGC
>SLFX01000094.1 GCA_007124045.1 Candidatus Delongbacteria bacterium
ATCATGAATAAACAGGAAATATTAGACGCTTTCATGTTCCGCCATGCGTGTAAGGAGTTCGACCCTGAAAGAAAAATTCCGGATGAGGATTTCAGATTCATTCTGGAGACTGGAAGGCTCTCTCCCAGCTCGTTCGGGCTTGAACCGTGGAAATTTCTGATCGTTCAGAACAGAGCTCTTCGCGAGAAACTCAAAGAGGGCGCCTGGGGTGCGACCGCCAAACTTGATGCTGCGAGTCATTTTATCGTTATATTGACTATGAAAGAACCGCTTATGAAGTACGGAAGTGAATATCTCAACGACTTTATGGCAAGAGTGCAGAAATGGCAAGGCGAAGGTCTCGAGAACAGAAAAAAAATGTATGAAAACTTTCAGACTGTTGACTTCGACCTGAATAACGAGGAAAAGATATTCGAATGGGCATCAAGGCAGTCTTACATAGCTCTGGCGAACATGCTGACAGCTTCCGCTATGATCGGAATTGATTCGTGTCCGATCGAAGGTTTCAACAGAAAAGTGACAGAAAGCGTTCTGAGGGAAGATTTCGGAATTAATACAGAAGAATACGGTATAGCCTGCATGGCGGCATTCGGCTACAGGATCAAGCAACCTAGGCCTAAAACGAGAAGGAGCTTTGATGAAGTGGTGATAATAAAATGAAGGCCGGTAATTAAAATATTTTTGTTTCGGAACTGCGATTTTTTCTTTATCTTTGTAAGTAAATACAAATGAAAAACATAAAAAAGGTGAGAATATGCTAATAGATCACGATAAAGAAAAACAGGTATTTTTTGCGGAAATAGAAGATAAAAAAGCAGTACTTGAGTATAATAAGGTTGACAAGAATACTCTTGATTATTACCATACTTTCGTCCCTGAAGAATTAAGGGGGCGCGAAATAGCGACAAAAATTGTAAAAGAAAGTATGGAATATGCGAAAAAAAACGGATATAAAGTAATTCCTACCTGTCCTTTTGTTAAGGCTTTTGCAAAAAGAAATCCGCAATTTGAAAACATCATAATAAGGAGCTGATATGAAAATAGTCATAGTCGGCGCAGTAGCATGCGGAACAAAAACAGCATCAAAGATCAGACGGCTCAGCAAAGATACCGAGATCGTATTAATAGATAAAACGGATATAATTTCATACGGAGCCTGCGGTCTGCCGTATTTTCTCTCGGATGAAATTGACAGGATAGAAAAACTATACTCATCAAGAAAAGGTCCCAGAAATAAAGAATATTTTGAAAATGAAAAAAATATCGACAGAGTTCTTTTAAACACAGAGGCATTGAGTATTGACAGAAACAGGAAAATTTTGACCTTAAAAGATCTTAAGACAGGTGGGATTTTTGAAGAAAGCTACGACAAACTGGTCATAGCTACAGGTGCGGACGCAATAAGACCCCCGCTGGAAAACATTGATGCTCACAATATTTTCAATCTTAAAAGACCGGAAGACGGAGTAAACATAAAAGAATTACTCAAAAGCGGAAAAACTAAAAAACCTGTTATCATAGGAGGCGGTCTTATAGGGATAGAAGTTGCCGAAGCGATCAGAAAGTATGATCTGCCCGTTAAAATTATTGATATGGCAGAAACTGTCCTTCCCAATTTATTCGACAAAGAAATGACGGAAGATATTCATGAGGAGATAAAAAACAACGGCGTGGAACTTTTACTAAAATCGAAAGTCCAAAAATTCCTTAAAGATGATCAGGGGAATGTGTCGGGAATATTAATAAACGATGATATTATAGAAACCGATATGGTTATTCTTGCAATAGGATTTAAACCGGTAACAAAATTCGCAGAAAAGGCGGGATTGAATACGGCAAAGAACGGCGGTTTGACAGTTGATCAATATTTAATGACATCCGACCCGGATATTTATGCAGGCGGAGACTGTGTAATGAACAAAAATGTTATATCAAAAGATCTGGTATATACCCCTCTTGGAGATATTGCCAATATTCACGGCAGAATCATAGCCAATAACATCATAAAGGGCAATAAAACCAAATATGACGGTGTAAGCCAGAACGCAGTGACAAAATTCATGGGTATTAAAATGGGCGCAGTCGGATTTAATGAAAAAACAGCGATTGAAAAAGGATTTGATGTCATAAGTTGTATTATCAAGTCTCATGACAAAGCCGGATATTACCCGGATAAAAAGCGTCTTAAGTTAAAAATGGTCGCAGACAGAAAATCGGAAAAAATATTGGGCATTCAGGTAACTGGATCAGGAAATGTTTCAAAAGCACTGAATACAATAAGCATGGGTCTCTTTTTTGGTGTCAAAATCAAACATATGTCCAACGCAGATCTGGCATATTCACCCGCTTTTTCGCCTGCTCTCGATGTTTTGATCGTTGCAGCAAATGTACTTGAAAATAAATTATAGCCCCTAACAGTATGCTAACTAGTCCGCAAATTATTAGACAGGCATGAATATGAAACAAGACTATGACAGAGTTAAACATATTGTTATAATTATCAATGCTTCTATGGGCATACTCTACGGTATCGTTCACGGCATCAGGGCTTTTTCTGAAGGCTATACAGTACTCGGAATGGTTGATATTTTCGTTTCAGCATTCTTTATTCTGATCCTGATATATACAATCAAAAAACCGGAATCAAAATTCCAGTACTATTCTACAGTATCGCTGATGTCCGTTTTCTTTCTGTATCTTTTCATCACGGGAGGAGTCGCTGGTACGGGTTATTTATGGTCGGTGATAATTCCTTTGACTTCAGTCTTTATGCTGGGCTGGCGCCCCGGGGCTTTATTCTCGCTGGGATTTTTTATTGCCATGACAGCATCTGTCTGCTTAGACTTCTGGGGATTTGCAGTACTTGATCTCCCCGATCAGGAAACATTGAGCAGGCTTTTTTCTGTCTATATCATCGCCGGTATAGTCGCAGTCGCTTATGAGCTCGGCAAAAACCGAACTGAAAATGAACTGAAGAGAGCGAAAA
>SLFX01000168.1 GCA_007124045.1 Candidatus Delongbacteria bacterium
GCATTGATCAGGCTGTTCCACCTGTCAAACCCCTTGTCTCTCTCCTTAATTATAAAATCCACGAAAACGATAGAGTCGTTGACTACGATGCCCGCGAGGGCGACTACCGCTATCATTGAAAGTACGGAGAAAGGCGTATTAGTGACTATAAGACCGATTATTACACCGATGAAGGCGAAAGGTATAGTAACCATGACCACGAAAGGTTTGATGTATGATTTGAACTGTGTGCCGAGAATCATGTAGATGACCAGCAGTGCAACGAGAAAGGCTACATAAAGCGATCTGAAACTTCTGTCCCTCTCCGCCTTCATACCTCCGATCTCGAGTCTGTAACCCGGATTATCCCTGTCGAAATTTTCGAGAAGACCGGGAATGTTCTTCACTTTATTGCCGAAAAGTATCTCGCTTGCCTCGTCGGGAGTCCTGTTCCGTCTTATACCGTTCTCTTCGTACTCTCCCGTAGCAGCGGTAATGGTTACGGTTCTTTTTCCGTCCCTTCTTGTTATCCTAGATATAGTGCTTGTGAGTTCGAAACGGGCTATGTCACCTACAAGAACTTTTTTGCCTGTCCGGGAGCTTATGACAAGATTTCTCATTTTGTCGGCCGTGTCAATCTGATCTTCAGGAAGTATAAGCCTGATATTATGCTTATACGGTGTATCAGTAAACTGTGATATAACTCTTCCTACAGAGGCTGTCCTGAGAAAAGAGGCGAATTCTGCGACCTGGATCCCGTAAATCGCAAGCTTGTCATAATCGGGATATATCTTCAACTCGTTTTTGCCCTGATCAAAGTCATCCTCAATATCTTTTATACCCGGAACTGAAGCCATTACCCCTTTTACCCGTTCCGTAAGTTCAGAAAGTTTTTTCAGATCGTCGCCGAGTATTCTTACCTCCACATCCTCGCCTGTCGGCGGTCCTGTTCTTCCCATAGCCAGTCTGTAACTGACGATCTCGGGCATACCGTTCAGCTTTTTTCTGATATCGGCCATAATAACGCCGATGTCAACAGTCAGACTGTCCGCATCAACAAGATCGAGCCTGATATCCATATAGTTGGATGATTCGTTCCAGAGGTTCCTTTCCTGCTGCTGACCGACATTTGTGTTCAGAGAATTCAGGTTTTCCTGATAAGGCAGACTCATGATGTATTTTTCTATCTCGATGGCCAGCGAATCAGTGGTCTCAAGAGGTGTTCCGGAAAATGTTTCAGCCCTTAACCTGAGGGTCGAAGGAATCATTCTCGGAAAAAACTCGAATCTGACCAGTCCTCCGGCGATTGCTCCGAATGAAAGAAAAAGAGCGATAACTACACCTGCCGCAGCGATATACCTGTACCTGAGAAAGCCTTTTAGGAGAGAACCGTACTTTAAAAGCAGTTTTTTATAGAATCCTGTCTGGGTTCTTTCGACTTTTTTCGGGTCATACGGCTTTGAAAAATCGGCAAGATGTGAAGGCAGAATAAACAGAGCCTCAAAAAGCGAAGCGAACAGAGCTATGGAAACCACTTTTGGATAGACCGATAAAAATTTCCCCATGCCGCCCTCCATCATCAGAAGGGGCATAAAAGCCGCTATCGTTGTAAGAACGGCTGCTGTAACAGGCCACAGAACTTCTTTTGTCCCCTTAACGGCCGCATCTTTTGTGCTCATTCCCTCCTCAATATTCCTGTGAACATTCTCGATCACAACAATAGCATCATCAACCACCATACCGAGTATAAGTACCAGAGCAAAAAGACTCAGATTGTTTATCGTTATCCCGAAATACTGCATTATCCAGAATGTCATCATAAAAGTGAACGGTATTCCCATAGCGGCAAAGACAGCGTTCCTCCATCCTATGAAAAGCAGAAGTGTCAAAAAAACAAGTATTATGCCGAGAAGAGCCGACTGCGAAAGGGTGCGTATATTGCTTCTTACGGTCTTGGATTCATCATTGACGATCCTTGCCCTTACTCCGTCATATTTTTCCGAAATACCAGGAAGATAGGCTCTGATGTTCTCGATTATATTCAGTATATTTCCGTCGGCGTTCTGGTAAATGTAGAGATTTATGCTCTCTCTGCCGTCAAGTCTGGTTTTAACTTTTGTAACTTCATAAGTATCAACAACATCGGCAATATCTCTTATTCTTAGAAGTCCGCCGTCAGGAAATGCCCTCAGCGCTGTATATCCTATCCTTTCGGCAGAATCGTATTCTCCCATTGTACGCACAAGCACTTCCGATCTTCCAGCCGTGATGTTCCCTGCCGGAAGGTTGAGGTTTCTCGCTCTGACCGCAGCTTCTATATCGGTAAAACTGACATTGTAGAACTCCATCTTTCCGGCATCGGGTTCGATCCTGATCTCCCTGTTTTTAGTGCCTTTCAGTTCGACTCTTGATATATATGGAAGCTTGGAAATATCGTCCCTTATACTCTCACCTATTCTCTTTATTCCGGAAGGGCTGTACTTCTCACCTTCCACCGCCACTGCACACACCGATCTCATTTCCCTGATGCTGACATTCTGCATAAAAGGATTAGTAGCCTCTTCCGGCAGATTTCTGACCTTGTCTAATTCTCTTGAAACATTCGTCCATGCCTTGTCGAGATCAGCGTTCTCGGTCAGATGCACCCTGATCATAGCTCTTCCCTCAAATGCGGTAGAACTTATATAATCAACATCGGTCACATTCGAAACTTCATCCTCGATAGGCTTAATTATAAGGTTCTCGATCTCGTCCGGAGCCACTCCCGGATAAGCCACTGTTATTAAAAACATCCCCCATTCGATGTGGGGCATAAGTTCTTTCGGTATCCGGTAGGCAGCTATAATACCGTAGATGAATATTATTATCATCGTCATATTGACAAGAACAGGGTTCGATACGGAAAATTTCGGCAGGTTCATTATCTTCCCTCTGAAAATATTCTTACCATATCGCCGTCGCTTATCCC
>SLFX01000105.1 GCA_007124045.1 Candidatus Delongbacteria bacterium
ACCGCTGTTTTAACAAGGATCATTTACAAATCTCCGTATTGGTATTCGTGATTGCCATATAAAAAAAGTCCATTGCGAATGAGGTCATGTTCTCCATATTGAACTCTTTGATAAGATCGAATTTAACATCCTTGGTTACCGAACTTATGAATGCGATCCCCGTGAAAAGAGCCTCTAGAAGATTCGCGCATCCGTCAAGATCGAGATGTTTATTGAATATTTTTTCATCCTGACCCTGCTTAAGTATCGATTTCAGGACTTCAAAACATTTTAATTTAAGTTCTATAAATTCCTCATGGGCATTCTGCATCAAAGTAAAATTCGGTCTGATTATCATAAAGTTTTTAGATATTTTCACAAACTCCATGTGCGCTTTTTTCATAATATCGAGCTTTTCTATCGCTTTACTGTCCATTGATGGAAGAACCGATATTTTATTGTAAAATTTCTGAACATGCCCTTTGGCTATGTGCATAGCGATTTCTTCTTTATCCTTAAAGTATGAATATAGAGAAGCTTTCGAAAAACCGACAGCATGGGCAATATCTTCCATCTTAGCGTTTTTAAAACCGGATATTTCAATTACTTTTGCAGCTTCTTCTATAATTATCTGCCTTTTCAGCTCGATCTCTTTGGTTTTAATCAATGATTCGCTCATCTCCCCTCCGAACAGCATTTATTTTACTGACCCGCGGTCAGCCCGGTAAATATATGTCAAAATACTTTTGCTGTCAAGTAATATGGCGGAAATTTTTTATAAACTTGACTTAATGATCAAAAAAGCTTATTATTTCAGTTGTTATAAACTATAAAAATAACATAAGGATCATAAAAATGGACAGCAATAATCTGATAAAAAAAATTTATCGACATTCAAATAGATATGTCGAGATAATCCAGGTAATATCGTCTCACGGATTTTCTGAAATTATATCGAATTCCATGATAACAAAATACATCAATCTTGGAAGAAATCTTATTTTTAAGGACGATATGTCAACGGATGAGAATCTGACCGTTTACGAGAGAATAAGAATGATATTAGAAAAGCTGGGACCTACTTTTATTAAATTCGGTCAGATCATGAGCAGAAGGAGCGATCTTATACCGAAAGAACTGATTTTTGAGCTAGAAAAACTACAAAATAAGGTTCCGCCCTTCGACTCAAATGAAGCTGTAAGCTTATTGGAAAAAGAACTCGCTGGGTCTTTGGGTGATCTTTTCTTGGAATTCGATAAAGAACCAGTGGCTGCGGCATCTGTTTCCCAGGTACACAAAGCGGTTATGCATGACGGTACAGCAGTCGCCGTCAAGATACAAAGGCCGGATATCAGAAAAAAAATTGAGATCGATATTGAAATAATGAAACATCTTTCCGGTCTGATCCAGAAACATATTGAAGATATGGAATCATTAAATCTGCCGGGAATAGTTGAAGAGTTTGAAAGGTCAATCTACGAAGAACTTGACTTTGACAATGAGCTTACAAACATTGAAAGATTCAGTCGTAATTTCGAATCGGATGAAAAAATTAAAGTTCCGGCGGTTTTTAAGAACCTCTCCACAAAAAAGATACTGACCATGGAATTTATAGACGGATTCAAGGTGTCAGAATCAAAAGCTATAACAACAGAAGGATTTTCACTGAAAGAGATCGCACATACAGGAGTAGATTCTATCCTGCGTCAGGTCTTTGAGGACGGATTTTTTCATGCAGATCCTCATCCGGGTAATATCTTCGTCACTAAGCAGGGACAGTTGTGTTTTATAGATTTTGGAATGATGGGATCGCTTACGGGTTCAGTCAGAGAATCATTTACTGAGATTATAACAGGGATAGCAAACAAAGATACAAAAGTGGTTACCGGATCTCTGATCGACATTACTTCGGACGGTTCTGATACCGACCGCAAAGAGCTCGAGCTTCAGGTTTCGGGTCTTATTGACAAATATTTCTACAGAGATATTGCGGAATTGGATATGACCGAAGTCATGAACGATCTTTTTGCTTTCTTCAATGATAACGCACTCAAAATGCCATCAAATCTATTTCTTTTGACAAGAACGATAGTTCTGGCTCAGTCACTGGGAAAAGATCTCGACCCTGAATTTAATATTGGTCTGATTATTGAAAAATATTCCGAAAAACTTATTAGAAAAAAGTATTCTCCGGGGAAAATTGCCAATGAAATGCGGGAAATGACAGAAGATTTATGGAAGCTTATGAAAAAAATGCCGAAGGATCTTTCGGAGCTTATAAACATGATCAGGAAAGGTGATGTCAAAATCGATCTGGAGCATAAAGGGTTCGAATCTTTACTTGAAACTCATGAAAGAATAAGCAATAAGCTGGCGTTTTCAATTGTGCTCGCTTCGATAATAATAGGATCTTCACTTATTATTCTTTCGGGCATCCCTCCACTTTTTTTTGGCATACCGGTCATAGGTATTGCAGGTTATATAGCAGCTATAATACTAGCTTTCGGTCTGATAATTTCAATTATAAAACACGGACAAATGTAAATATTGCACGCCTGCAGAGAACAAAAAATTAGATGTTGACTATAAGGGGCGATTTGGATATATTTACCTGATTGGAATAAAAACAAAATTTGAGGTTTGCATCATGAATTTAAAGATCGTTATTTTAGTTTTTCTGGCAGCTTCTTTTACCCTGAATGCTCAGATAGTTCGCAGGGGAAGACAGGGGAACCACAGATACTTTATGGGTGACAGACAGGTATTCGGAACGGAGATCAACGGTAGTGTAAAAGCCTATTGGGACAGTATTACCGTTATGGGTAATTACAATTACCGTAACGGTGTGATGCACGGTCTTCAGAAAGAGTATTTCAATGACGGCTCTTTATCTGCCGAATGGGAGATGACCGAAGGCAGGAGAACAGGTAAAGGCACGGAGTATTACGATGACGGGACAGT
>SLFX01000115.1 GCA_007124045.1 Candidatus Delongbacteria bacterium
GAAGTGTTCATTAAAAAGGCAAGATCAGAAAATACGGGACTTGCTCTGACAATAAGAGAGATAGCACCGGATTTTCTGAATACATATAAGGAATTAACGAAGTTGTAAAATGAGATCATATAACATCGCGGCATACATTTCCGGATCGGGAAGCAACTTAAAAGCGGTAATTGAGAGCAGCCGGAAAGGGGAAATAGCCTCGAAGGTAGTACTTGTAATAGCAGATAAAGAAGCGGACGGCCTGAAATATCCCTCCTCTCTCGGCATCGATACGGCGGTTATCGTTCGGAGGAATTTACCGAGAAGGGAGTTTATTGATGTTCAGTTAAGGTTGTTCGAGAAACACGGGATCAACCTGATTATACTGGCGGGATATTTAAAAAAGATCCCTGATGAGATCATTGAAAAGTTCAGGGGCAGAATATTGAACATCCACCCGGCACTTCTGCCTAAATTCGGCGGAAAGGGAATGCACGGAATGAATGTACACAAAGCGGTACTAGAAGCAGGAGAAGAGTTTTCCGGACCGACAGTTCACTTTGTTGACGAAAAATACGATCACGGTGATATTCTTCTTCAGAAAAAGTTACGAATTGAAAAAGGTGAAACTGCGGAATCGTTGCAAAAGAGAGTACTGAAGATCGAGCATAAGATATACCCGGAAGCAGTTAAGTTAATCGAGGATATGAAATAATGAAAAGAACCGTAATAGAAAGAGCTGTAATTTCTCTCTCAGATAAAACAGGAGCGGTCAGATTCGCGAAATATCTTGAAGAAAAAAATGTTGAAATATTCTCAACAGGCGGAACACATAAACTCCTGAAGAAGAGCGGAATAAAAGTAAAAGAGATCACCGAACTTACAGGATTTCCTGAAATGATGGACGGAAGGATAAAAACCCTTAATCCTAAAGTTCACGGAGGTATCCTTGCGATAAGAGATAACGAAGAGCATATTGATCAGGCGAAAAAGAACGGTGTGGGTATGATAGATCTGATCGTTGTAAATCTTTATCCTTTCGAGCAGACTGTAGCAAAACCGGATGTGAAACTGGATGAAGCGATCGAAAATATCGACATCGGCGGACCGGCGATGCTTAGAAGCGCTGCGAAAAACTATAAATTCGTTACCGTAATCACCGAGCCTTCCGACTACGAAAGGTTTACCGAAGAGTACGAAGAGCACGGGGGCATTTCACTCGAGTTCAGACAGGAGCTCGCACGCAAAGTTTTTGCGAAGACATCGAAATACGATGCAGCCATTTCTGAATACCTTGAGAACACTCTCGCCGGCAACCTGAAAAAGACCATAGTTCTCGAACATGGCAAAGAACTCAGATACGGAGAAAACTCCCACCAGAAGGGCATTCTTTTTTCCGACGGAAAACCGGAGGGAGCTCTGGCGAACGCAGAAATGATAAATGGCAAAGAGATGTCGTACAACAACTTCATGGATGCACAGGCCGCGCTTGATACCGTTCTTGATTTCGAAGAACCTGCGGCTGTAGTTGTCAAGCACATGAACCCCTGCGGAGTTGCTACCGGCAAAGATGCGAGAGAGGCGATCGAAAAAGCCTGGTTCTCCGACCCTATCTCCGCTATGGGATCCGTCGTGGCTTTCAACACAGAGTTCGACATGAAAGCGCTCAGGTTCTTCAGAGGAGATGAAGTTAAGCATCTTTCATTCACAGTAGAGAACGACAAACTGGTATCTTCTGAAATAAAAAGAAAATTCGTCGAAGTGATAATCGCGCCTTCTTTTTCTGAAGAGGCGGTTGAATATATTACGAGGATGAAGAATTTTACGAATGTCAGAGTCCTGAAAATTGATATGGAAGGGTCTAAAAAAGCAAAAGATTTCAATCTTAAAAGAATCGACGGCGGATATCTGTATCAAACGACTGACGATCAGCTCTTCTCAAAATTCGAAACAGTCACTAAAAAAGAATTTCCGGAGGAAATGAAGAAACTCGCGGAATTTTCTTACAAAGCATGCAAGCATACAAAATCGAACGCAATAGTTCTCTGCAGAAGAACAGAGAGCGGGTTCCAGGTGCTCGGAATGGGTGCCGGTCAGCCGAACAGGGTTGATTCATTAAGAAAGCTCGCTGCTACTAAGGCAAAGGAGAATCTTGAATACGAACACAGGGTGCTCGAAATCAAAACTCCTTTCCCTGAATATTTCCAAAAGGTGATATCCGAAGATACGGTTCTTGCCAGCGACGCTTTCTTCCCGTTCGACGACACGGTAAGAACGGCGGCTCTTTACGGTATAAAATACATCGTTCAGCCGGGAGGATCGCAGAACGACGATTCTTCTGTAGCGGCATGCGACGAACTCGATATGGCCATGATATTCGCAGGCAACAGACATTTCAGACATTAAAATTCAAGGATAAATTATGGACTTCCTGTCATTATTCAACTTCTTCTCTCACGACATAGCCATCGATCTCGGAACAGCAAATACCCTGATCTATGTAAAAGGAAGAGGCATTGTCGTTGACGAACCCTCTGTGGTTACCTGGGACGAAAGACTCAAAAAAGTTATTGCCATAGGCTTCGAGGCAAGAAGCATGGAGGGAAAAACGCCCGGAACAATAAGGACAATAAGACCTATGAGAGACGGGGTTATTGATGATGATGAAGTTGCCGAAGAAATGATCAGGCAGTTTATTAAGAAAGTAAAGACAGGCGCATTTTCGGGCAGACCGAGAATGATAGTTTGCGTACCGTCCGGAGTTACAAAGTCCGAAAAAAGAATAATCCGGAGCGCGGCGGAAAATGCAGGAGCGCGAGAGGTCTTTCTGATATCAGAACCTATGGCCGCCGCTCTTGGTGTCGGACTTCCCGTTGATCAGCCTGAGGGGTCCATGATAGTGGACATTGGTGGCGGAACTACAGAAATAGCTATAATTTCACTTAGCGGCATCGTTTCTGAGAACTCGATAAGAACGGCCGGTAATAAAATGAGTTCCGCAATAATCGATTATATGAGAAGCGAGCACAAACTTCTTATAGGTGAAAGAACCGCCGAGAACCTCAAGATAAAGATCGGTTCCGCACATCCGCTGGAAAAGGAACTCACAGAGCCGGCAAAAGGAAGAGATCTTATAGCAGGTCTGCCAAAGGAAACGACAGTAGGGTCCGAAGAGATACGAATGGTGCTGGATCCTATCATTGGTTCAATCGTTCAGGCAGTAAAAAGTGCTCTGGAAAAAACACCGGGAGAACTTTCTTCTGACATCAGGGACAGAGGTATTGTAATTACGGGCGGAGGAGCTCTTTTAAAAGGACTCGACACCCGGCTTCAGGAAGAGACAGACCTTCCCGTTATTCTGGCGGAGAATCCCCTCTCATGCGTTGTGAGGGGAACAGGCAAGGTACTTGAAGATATGAATAAATACTATAAAGTCCTCTTAAACGAATGACTCCCGCTGCAAAAGAACGGATATTTCTGGCTTCTGCAGTACTGATATCTCTATTTTTTTTATTTTTCAGAGATTCATCGTTTAACGACACCTTGTCGTTATACGGTTTGGATGCCTACAGTATCATGACTTATGATCATTTTTCTTTCAGAAAAAAATCGAATCTTGAAAAAGAGATCTCGGAACTTAAAACCAGTATAGCACAAATCCATTTGGATAAGGCTCTCTACGAAAATGCCGTTAATGAGAATAAAAGGCTTAGAGAAATGCTTTCCATAGAGCCTCATGAGGATTATGAGCTCGTGTATGCCAGAACTGTCGGCAGAGGTTCGCTTTCTTATCCGGCAAGCATAGTTGTTAACGCCGGAAAAAATAAAAATGTTTCTGTAAATGATGCGGTAATAACCAAAAACGGAGTTGCCGGATATGTTATTGAGTCCGGAGAGTCGAATTCCAGAGTAAGGCTTGTCAGTCACCCCTCTAATAAGATCGCCGTCCGGACAGAGTTAAGCAGAGCGCACGGAATACTTGTTCCGTACGGTCAGAATTCAGCCTCCGTAGAAGAGATAACAAAAAGGATAGATGTAACGCCCGGTGAAAATATTTATACTGCTGATCACAGTCTCATATTCCCCGGAGGCCTTCTTATTGCCAGGGTTACTTCGGTCTCAGATTCTTCAGCAACGATCAATAAAATTGTCAGAACCGAATTCGTTCAGGATACAGATCTTATCGAAGATGTATTTATTATGACCAGAAAGGATGTTAAATGATCTTTAAAACGCTGAAAACAGCTTTGGCGATCCTGATAGTCTCAATTATAAGCGTCAGGTATTCAGGACTTTATTCTGTTTACGGAATAAAACCGGATCTGGTTCTTATCATACTTCTGAGAAGGTCAATGTCTGAAGCGAAGCCTCATATTTCCGTAATATGGAGTTTTTCAGCCGGAATGCTAAAAGACATCCTTTCCGGAGACACGATAGGTATTTCTTCCCTAACTTATTCGATAGTTTGTTATTATGTCTCTTCATACAGAAGAAAATCACAATACCTCCCTCCATACAAAAGAACTTTGATATATGTCTATTCTGTTCTGTTCTCTTCAGTTTTAATCTACTCAGTAACCCTTTCGGGACTTTCATTTTTCCAAAATATGTTCTTCACAGCCTTTCCTTCAGCAATATACACACTTGTCGTATCAATGCTATTCCAGTCTATAAAACCCTCGAAATAATATGAAGACCGCCAGAGTCATATTTTTTTACCGTATCTCAGTTATACTTTTCCTTATAGTAATTATCCGTGTGGTCAAAATTCAGTATTTTGATCCGGGTTCCAAAAACAGGGCCGCCATGAACATGGTCCGCACTACAGTAGTTCAGCCTTCAAGGGGAAGGATACTTGACCGGAACGGCAAAGTGATAATTGATAATCAATACGCATATAACCTCTATGTTGTACCTATGTATCTGCTCAGAAGTCCTTCGTCTGTAAATTTTCTTTCAGAACTTTTGAATATGCCTCCAGATTCTTTAATCTCTGTCATTACATCCCCGAAAATTCATGGAGACAGATTTTTCAGGCTTATGCGTGATATAGATTTTAGAACATTTTCATCCATAGCAGAAAAAAACAAAGAACTCCGGGGTGTCCATGTAAGAACGGAGTGGACGAGAAAGTTTGTTGTCGAAACAGCACCGCACATTATCGGATATCTGGGCGAGGCCAGAGAACCTGAAGAGATCGGCGGGCATATCTCCTATGGGGATCTGATCGGAAAGGACGGAATAGAGTTTGTCTATGACAGTCTTTTGAGAGGTGAGCCCGGTTATACGAAGAAGGTAAGAGATGTCCGGGGGAATATTGTTTCCGATTATAAAAGAGATGAATGGAAAGAACCCGTTATAGGAAAAGACATATATCTGACAATAGATCTCAGCCTCCAGACATTCATTGAAAAACTTCTTGACGGCAGATCAGCCACCGCAGTAGTTCAAAATGTCAGCACAGGAGAAATACTGGCAATGGTGAGCAAACCCGACTTCCCACTTGAATTATTCAGCCGTAGATTATCGGTGGCCGAGTGGAAAAGGTGGTCGGAAGATCCTCTCAAGCCGCTTTACAACAAATCAATAATGGGACTTTATCCACCCGGTTCAGTGATTAAAATGGCCACAGTTATGGCTGCATACGGTCAGAATTTAAAAAACCCCGATGACACAGTTCATTGTCCGGGAGGAATGCAGATAGGCAACCGTTTCATCAGATGCTGGAATCACTCAGGTCACGGTGTCGTGAATATGACACAGGCGATAATGAAATCATGCGATACATACTTCTACGATATAGCTCTTTCCGTTGATGTAGATAAATGGAAAAGGACTATGGAGAGTTTCGGCTTCGGAAGAAGGACAGGAATTGATCTTAGATTTGAGAGAGCCGGCCTTGTACCCGGATATGATTATTACAGAAGGAGAATAAGTGGCGGTCTTACGGGCAGGTATGCAAATCTTATGATAGGGCAGGGAGAATTACTTACAACACCTCTTCAGATATCTAATTTCACATCCGTTATTGCAAGTGGGGGAAAGAAATTTGATCCTTATCTGCTCTACGCTTACGGAAATGGTGATGATCTGACATATAACAAAATTTCTCCACGCGATTCGCTGGAATTTGATCCCGTAATACTTAATCTCATTAAGGAATCAATGTATCATGTGGTTAACACGCCGGGGGGAACTGCTTTCAGGGCAAAAAGTGATATAGTAACCATAGCCGGTAAGACCGGTACCGCAGAAAATGCCCACGGTGAGGACCATGCGTGGTTTAATGCCTATGCACCATACGATAAACCTGAAATAGCTGTTACCGTATTTGAGGAGCACGGTCTTGCCGGAAGCCTTGCCGCTTTGAAAGCCAGGGAAATAATTGAGTTCTGGTATTTAAATATAAGAGATAAATAAAAAAAGCCCCTTTTTTCCGGGGCTTTTTAGCCATTAATACCTGTCTTTCAGTTCGAGATCCTTGATCAGGTTTCTGTACCTTGTTATATCCTTCTTTTTCAGGAATTTAAGCAATTTGCCTCTTTTGCCGAGCATCAGTCTCATTCCCCTTCTGGAATGGCTGTCCTTTTTATTGGCGATCAGGTGTTTTGTAAGGTTTTTGACTCTTGTTGAAATTATCGCGATCTGTACTTCAGCGCGTCCCGAATCGTTCGGCCCTTCGCCGTACTTTTCGATTATCGCTTTTTTTTCTTCTGCGCTTATCATTTTTTTTCTCCTTTTTTTAATCTCCGCCAAGCAGGATATTTCATCTCAACCGCGCGGCATTATTTACAGAACGCCAAATATAAGTAATTAAGAAAGAGTTGTCAAGTCCCGTATAATGAAAAAGACGGAAGATCATCCGTCCTTTTCATTTGGGGGAGTAGGGTTGCCAAAGAGGAGTGTTTAGAACGGCACGGCAACCCACGTGCCGAAAATTCCAATAAACTTTAAGCTGCCGCCATCTGCCGGAATGCTTGCAAAAGACATAAGAAAATAGTCTCTGTATTCGCAGTTTTTCATCGAACGACTGACAAATATATTAGCTGCGACCGCTTCTGTCAAACCTTCGGACTCTCTGCTGAACCGCCCCGCAAAATACTTTTCGAAACATGATTTTGTAGGGTTGGTAAAGGCCATAACCAGTGAAATTACCATTACAGATATCAAAACCAAAAATCCCTTCATAACACCTTCAGAAATATTACCGCTCGCTATGCCTGGTCATGTGAAATATATCATAAAATCATGTGCGGTTTCAAGAATAAAAAAATAATTTTTTATATTTTCCCGATTTAGCTATAATTTTTGCGGAACAATACCTTATTTACCTGAACTTTTAATACTCTTCTGTTCATTGAGCATAAAGTATCTGCACTCGTCTTTTAAATTCTCTTCCGAGATTTTTCTTTTCAGGTATTCAGCATAATTATTTTTTGCGCCGGAACTAAGAAAATGTATCTTTTTGAGCAAGAGATCTGACTTGAAAACATAATTTTCGTATTTCTTTTTGACTGCTTTTTTACGGGCAGATCTCAGCATTTCTTCTGCTGCCGGATAATATTTTAATTCTATCCTCAGACCGGCGAGTTTTAATACTGATTCGTAATAGGCAGTTTCTATCCCTGCTTTTACCGCTTCTTCCGTTGCTTCTTCATAGAGCTTTAAAGCTTTTTCAACTCTTCCCGACATTCTCTCTATATCACCTTTTGCTATGATTCGTTTGTATTCATGGTCAGGTCTTCTGTTGTTTTTTAGCAGCTCTCCGAGCTGGGAGTTATACTCTTTTGCGCCCGCAATATCATTCAGTCCTGTGCTGCAGTGTACAAGATGGGCGGTATTTGTCAGGACCTGTTCCGGGAAATTACCCTCTCTGGCCGTTTGCAGGTTCTCTAATAATAGTGACTTTGCTTCATCATATCTGTTCATTTTAGTAAGCGTAAATGCTCTGTTGGCTCTTAAAACAAGCATGAGTTCCATAAATGCTCTCAGGTTTTTATGCTTAACAGATATCTCAATAGCAGAATCGTATAGACCGATACTTTTATCAAACTCTCCGGTCAGATGATAAATATCGGCAGTTTTACCGTAAAGAAGAGAACGGAAGAAAGGCGAATCAGAGTAACGGTTCTCATCTATCATTTTCCCGAAAACCTTTTTTGCTTCATCGTACCTGCCCGTCGAAGAATACATACTGGCCAGAGATTCTTCTATCTGGGGATAAAGATGCTTTAAACTGGAACCGTAAATGATCTCTCTGGATCTGTTGAGATAGAAAGAGGTCTTCTTATAATCAGCGAAGTTTTTGTATATGTGCGCTATATTGATGTATGAAATGGCGGATTTGTCGGGATTATTCATCTTTTCAATAACGGGAAGAGATTTTCTGACATAATGCATGGTTCTTTTTCTGTCCTTTCGTTCCCTGCATATATCTGCAGCAAGAAAATATAGACTGTTCTGAAACTCAAGCGCATGTGTCGGGCGTTCAGTTTTTATGACCCTCAGAGCCAGATTTATCAGCCTGAAAGCTTCTTTCTCATTTTTTCTCAGAGCTGATATCTTCGCTCTCTGAATAATAACTTTAACATACATATCGGATTCGATGTGTGTGTGTTTTAAAACATAGTATATCTTTTCATATCGCGGTTCCGCATTGTCAAGATCGTACACCTTATGAAACTCGAAAGCCTTATTGAAAGCCCTGTCCGTTACATCTTTCAGGAATTCCTCAACCGAACAATCACTGTCTTCATCCAGAAAAGACATATGTAGTATCGCATTTATCTTTTTAACAAGAGCAAGAACACTCTTGTCCCGGCATCTGCCTATTTCAAAAATATTGTCATTGTTTTTACATACAGTTGCCAGAGAATCGGTCAGAAAATCTTTTTTATTCTCGTATTTCGCTCTTTCGTATATATAATTTTCTTTTTTTAAACTGAACTTAAGGTGTTTTCTTATTTCATTTAATGTCCTTACTGTTAAAACTGCCCCATAACCCGATACTGTTTGTTTAAATTCATCCTGATCCGGATCGTTGCATGTTACAATGTTTCTAACGCATTTTCCGCCTTGTGTGACCAGTTCAATAAATTTCTTAAGTGTGTGTATTGTCGTCGTCTTATCCCTGACAGTTGAAAAACCGGAAAAAATATAACCTCTGTCAATGTCTGTAAAAAGATATCTGTATATATCCTTACCGTTACTGGTAACAGGACACGGGATCTTTTCATACCTGAATGCAAAATTGCTGAGCAATTTCTTACTCACACCTCCAAAAGCGGCAGATTTGGTCTTTGTTACAACACCGGCTTTTACGGTACCCAACCTGCCTTCTTTAAGGGCATTTTGCCAATTTCTGATCGTTTTTGTCGTGATCCCGTACTGTAGTGCGAGTTTTTTGATCTTTTTTCTGCTCGTTGCCTGACTTAAAATATGCAGTTTTTCTTCAACAGACCTGCGCATAACTTACCTCACATATATATTACACTATTTTACTTTCGTCAGTCGAATTTATATAAAAATATGACAAATGTCAATACTTTTTTCTGCATTCTGATTTTTGCTAATTGACTTGACCGGATTATTTTTTTATATTCAAACAGTATTTTAAAGGAGGAAAGATGTTAAGATATTTTTTAGTCCTCACAAGTATTATCCTGATAATCGGATGCGCTTCTAAAAATGTCCGGGTTGCATACGAAGAGGAACCGGTCATAAGGTCTTTTTCAAAAAACTCATTTCAGATCAATGGGGAAACTGAAGCAATTGCTATGGAGACTGATTCTCTCTATCTGATAATTGATACCCTATATCAGTATCAGGCAATCCTTTACAATAGAATAGATTCTCTTGAAATGGAGCTCAGACTATATCAATCCATTCCCGTATCTGCCGAATCTTTCGAAATACCCGCCAAATACAATTTCGCTGGCTATGAGGTGGATCTAGAAAACAGCAGAACTTCGGAAAGGTTTAAGAGAATATTCAAAAACGAGCTAAGGGCTGCCCGGAGATTCATTCCTTTAAGCGGCAGATATTTTCCATATTTCGAAAAAGTTTTTAAAGAGTACGGCATTCATGACGACATAAAATACCTTTCGATAGCCGAAAGTATGCTTAACCCCGGTGCAACATCACATGCCGGAGCTGCAGGTATATGGCAGTTCATGCCGGCAACAGCAAGGGGTTACGGACTCGTTATGAACGATTTTATTGATGAAAGAAGAAATATTTTTAAATCTACTGAGGCCGCGGCAAAACTTTTGCGTGACAACCACAGGACTCTTCTTAATTCCGGGATTGACGATTGGCTTCTTGCAATGTGTGCATATAACGCGGGTGTCGGTAATGTCTTGAGGGATGCAAGATCACAGGGTGCGACAAATTTCTTTGATATGATCATGAGAACCGAGGAAACGGATCGCTATGTTTACAGGTCTATTGCCATAAAAATGATTTTCGATCATCAGGAGCAGCTTTTCGGCAGAGAGCTTGAACGAATGGAACCTTTCGAAGAGGTATTCAGAAGCGTAAATGTGACCCTGAAAGGACATCATGAACTTAATGAATGGGCAAGGGCGCAGGGAACGACAGTTGCAAGGATTCATGAGATCAACCCGTGGATAAGGATACACAGACAGCAGAGAGCAAGATATACTCCCATAAACAGGGTTATTCTTCCTCCGGGAGAATACACAATACTCATACCTCAAGAGTCCGAACCCGATGAACGACTAATCGCCGAAGCGGAAAAAAACCTTTTAAATCCTGCTTCATCACACATCACCGAATACACGGTGAGAAGCGGAGATAACCTGAGTACGATCGCAAGACGGCACGGAACTACAGTCAACCAGATAAAGCTTCTCAACAACCTTTCATCCGACAGGATAAGGATCGGCCAGAAGCTGAGGCTTGCGGGAAGTGCCGCACAGGGCAGAGGAACTTCTGCTCAGACAACACTTGCGATCGAAGGATCTGTTACTCATACTATTGTTAGAGGCGAAACACTCTCCGGTATAGCTATCAGATACGGTGTGACCGTTGCTGATCTAAGATCATGGAATAATTTGAGAAATGACAATATAAGAGC
>SLFX01000080.1 GCA_007124045.1 Candidatus Delongbacteria bacterium
GAAGAGAAACTGAATCCGAACTCTTAAATTCCTCGTCTATAGAGTTTATTAAATAATAAGCACTGTACTTTGACCAGATCACAAAAATAGCAGAATGTATATTCCCTTTTTCATCAACAGCATATGCTGTTCTGCCTGCTTTATTCTTATAAGCCGATCGGTATATTCTTTCAAAAAGCTCTTCTGAATATAAAATCTTCGCTCCCCTTTTTGAAAGTGAACTTTTATGATGATCATAAAAGTCTTTATATCCCAGATCGAATTTAACATTTAATCTTTCAGAGGCTTTTTTTATTTTATATCTCTTTTCCGAGTGGAATTTTTCATATATCCTTTCAGGATAAGACAGATCCTCAATAATGTAAGTATATCTTGTAGTCTGTCTGAAGTTCTTCCAGTAAAAAGGAAGCCAGTTGGTTACAGAAAAATGGAAATTCTGTTCAAAATAATCTGTTTTCGGTATTTGTGATATCAATTCCGTCATTATCTTCTTTTCGAAATCCGTTCTGTTGCTTTCTTTAAGATCAGAAGGATAGTCGATCCAGGGGCCGAGGAATTGTGTTAAACGGGGTAATACACAGATATTGAATAATAACAAATGCCTTTTTACCCAAAACGGTAAAAAAGCTGTTATTTTTCCGTCCTTTATGACCGTGGCTACATCCCAGTTGTCTTTGCCGCAAACCGCATCAAGCCACCAGTCGGTCAGAAAGACAGGAATATTTTTGTTTTCTTTGCAGAAATTCCGGTATTTTAATATTTTTTCCATCATTTCAGACTCCTTCTTAATTCGTTTGGAGTGAAAACAGTCGGTCAGCTGCTGCTTTTGAGACCTGAAACTGTGTATAAAAGTATAAGAACAGAATATATCTCAAGCCTTCCCAAGAGCATATTGAAACATAAAAGCAGTTTTGAAGCATTATCAAAGAAAGCATAATTTTCAGTTGCTCCAACCATGGACAGACCTGGTCCTATATTACCAAGAGTAGCTATGGATGCGGAAAATGCAGTGATCATGTCATATCCCATGAGTGAAAGTAAGAGCGTGGAAAGGAAAAAGAAAAAAATGAATAAAACAAAAAAACCTGCAACATTTCTTATAACAGTTTCCGGAAAGGGATAGCTCCCGATCTTAAGAGAAAAAAAACTTTTCGGGTGAGCAAGTTTCTTTATTTCGTTGTATGCGGTCTTGAACAGTATCATTATCCTTATCTGCTTTATACCTCCTCCTGTAGATCCTGAGCATCCTCCCAGGAACATCAGTAAAACGAGTATGTATTTGGAGAAATATGGCCATAGCTCAAAGTCTGCAGACACGAATCCCGTAGTCGTAGTGATAGAAAGCACCTGGAAGCCCGCATATCTCAAACTGATCCAGAAACCGGCATAAATATCTTTTGCATAAAGGTTAAGTGATACAACTATGACTGAGAGAGCAAGAATTGCTGTGTAGAACTGCCACTCTCTATTCGACAGTAGTTCGCCTATTTTACCTCTTACAAGGTGGAAATGGAGGGCAAAATTTATACCGGCCAGATACATAAATGCCATAATAACTATTTCGATATACAACGAACCGTATCCTGCAATCGATGCGTTCTGAGTTGAGAATCCTCCCGTGGCGAGTGTTCCGAAAGTATGGCATAATGAATCGAAAAGAGACAATCCGCCCAGAATCAGAAGAACAGTTTGAAGAACGGTCATCCCGAAATATATGAGCCAGAGTATTTTTGCGGTATCTTTTATTCTGGGACTTATTCTGTCTTTAGTAGGGCCCGGCACCTCTGCTCTATACAACTGATATGAACTCAGTCCAAGAATCGGGAGGATCGCGATAGTAAGCATAATTATACCCATACCGCCCAGCCAGTGTGTCATGCTTCTCCAGAAAAGAATGCCCTGCGGCAAAGACTCAATGTCTTTCAGGACGGTTGCGCCTGTAGTAGTAAATCCGGACATGGTCTCAAAAAAACAATCAATGTAATTATTGCCGAACACACCGTAAAAGAAAAATGGCAAAGCTCCAAATAATGCTGCAAATATCCATCCCATTGAAACGATCACAAAACCTTCTTTTGCCCTTAGTTCGCCATCGGTTTTAAGAAAAAGAACAGGTAATAAACCTGCAACGGCGGTCAGAAGAATACCGGCAGTTATGGCTGTTTTATCATCAGATCCGTACCATAGCGAAAACACCAGCGGGACTGTCATAGAAAATGAAAGTATTAGCAGGATGATACCCTGAATTTTTATTATCAGCTTCCAGTTCATTGTTTATTTGCTTTTTGATTGTGAAAACATTTTTTTTGCCTTTTCCACACATGAAGGAAGAAGGAACAGGATGACAAGATCGTTAAATCTGACATCATCATTTCCATGGGGTATTATAACTTTTTCTCCTCTTATTATTGCCCCGATCATCATTCCTTCGGGAAATTTTATGTTTTTGAGAGGAGTGTCAATGATATCTATTTCACCTGTTATTTTGATCTTCATGGTTTGAGCTTTGAGTTCAGGGATCGGGTAAACGGAAAGGATGTCTCCTTTTCTGCAATAGTTTAGTATTTCTGCGAGAGCTAATGATTCAGTGGAAAAAACATAATCAATATCACTGATCCCGCTTATTATAGGAGTTATTGCTATGTTCCTTATATTTGCCACGGCCTTAAAAGCGCCGTTCTTTTTTGCCATAACGGCTGATATTATATTCTGTTCGTCCTTATCGGTAACGCAGATCACATATGAATTTTTCATATCGATCTCTGACAAAACACTCCGGTTGGTACCGGTTCCGTGGACTACAAGAATATTATCGAACTCGTCAGAAATATTTTTGCAGAGCTTTTCGTTTTCTTCAATAATTATTACCTTATTGCCTGCTTTGGCTTGAACTTTTGCCAGTTCTCTACCTACTTTGCTTCCGCCGATAATTATAATATTTTTTATTTTTATTCCGGAAGTGAAATATCTGTCTGTTATATCTTTCAGAGTTTCAGAGTTTCCCGCCAGAAATACCCTGCTGCCTTTTTTGATTACACAATCGCCTTTTGGAATGATGATGGATCCGTTCTCGGTAATAGCTATCAGCCTGATCTTTGACCATGTTTTGTCTGAAAAAGCTATTTCTTTTATTGATTTTCCGGAAATAGAAGAATTTTCCCTGATATCTATGCCGACGATCTTAATGTCGTTATCGTGAAAATTGATATTTTCAACGGTATCAGGTTCGGCGATCAAACGGGATAACTTACTGATCGAAAGTTGTTTGGGCGCGATTATATTATCTATACCAAAATCAGCGTGGTGTATTAGAGGATTGGAAAAATATCTGAAAAAATTCTCTGTCTTAGCAATCGTTTGTGCCCGGTAATGACTTAGTCTTTTTACCATACAACAGGAGAGAATATTAACATTATCGTCATTCGTAAGAGCTATAAATAGATCGGTTTTCTCGACATTTGCTTTTAAAAGTACATTTACATCTACACCGCTTCCGGGCAGTATAAGTCCGTCCAACTGCTCAGCAAGCTTGGATGCAAGTTCTTCGGATTTTTCCAAAAGTGTTACACTGTGATTTTCGTTTATCAAGTGGCCTGCGATCATAATTCCCAGTTCGCCGCCTCCGATTATGAGAATGTTCATTATATCAGGTTCCGCTTATTCTACTTAAAAACTACTTTATTTCTACCGGCATTCTTGGCTGCATAAAGTCTTTCGTCGGAGATGCGTATGAGTTCATCGACAGATTTAACTTCGGGGAAATACAACACAACTCCAAAACTCATTGTGACCGGTACTTTTTTATCTCCGCAAACAAATTCGGTGTTCTCAATTGATTTCCTGATCTTTTCGGCTATTATTATTCCGCCGAGCTCGTTGGATGAATGGCATACAGCCAAAAATTCTTCTCCTCCTGTTCTTGAAATAAAATCTGTTTTCCTTAGAGCAGATTTTATGATCTGTACAATTTTTATCAGCACAGTATCTCCAAAGGCATGTCCGTATGTGTCATTTATCCTTTTAAAATGGTCAATGTCGCAGGATATTAATACAAAACCCTGATTGTATCTTTTGGCTTTCTGAAATTCATCGCGGAGCCTTTCGTCGAGATATCTTCTGTTATATGCGCCTGTTAGAGGGTCGGTAAGTGCTATTCCTACAAGTTTTTTGCTGTTGTCCTCAAGTATTTTCTGATATTTCGAATTCTGTAGATAAAGATCCGAATTCTCTTTTTTTGCCATCTGAACTTCAGATCTGACAAGTGCCAGCTTGGTGTCGAACCAGGATATGACCTTAAAATATCCAGGAAAACAAAGGTCGGTGACGCTATTTAATGAAGCCATTTCTTTAAAAAGATCAATTATTGAATCCACTGTACATTCCAGCCGTGACGACGAAAGTCCGGTAAGAGACCTGACCTCTTTTCTGAACTCGGTTGCCAGTCCCAGATCGTCATAAAAGATATTCGTCAGCATAGAACCTGAATATACGGCCAGCGCAATGTTCTTTACTGTATCATTGTTATCCTGATCTATTATTATATTTTTCTGATGATGTGATCGAACCGGATCATATATTTCCGGGTTTATTCCTGAAGACCCGAGAATAAGATAGGATATTTCTGAATGATCAAGACCAAAACTTTCCCATTCATATGTCATTCTGCTTACATTGCTCATATCTTTTGAAAAAATTCTGATTAATTTATCCGGGAAATGCCTGGACAGATAGAAATAACTGATATTGGAAAAAAGACCTGAATAATATGCTATATGCGGGTAGGATATTCCGCTGTCTTTAGCTATGATGAAACTTGAGCAGGCTGTGAAAAGCTGCATCTCATAAAGTCTTTCAGCAGTTTTATTCCCGATTTTATCTCCGCAAAGCAGCTTCAGGAATGAATTTAATATTATAAAAATACATTTTTCCGGTCCGTAAATCTCTAATACATTTTCTATGGATGACAAGTCAGAATCTTCTCCGACAGGGTTTATCTTCTGAATCAGCAGATCTGAAAGCTCTCTATCGTCATTTAATACCGATATGATATCTTCCGGTAATATTTTTTTGTCAATGGAGAGATTTAGCAGTCTGACCAGTGGACGCGGAATAAAATTTGCTGAAACTTTCTTTATATGATCTTTAATGTCGGTCATTTTTTTCTCCTGATCAAAGACATTTTTGTGTCTCCTGATATTCTGTCCCTAAAAATAACAAAATCATCACTGATTTTCAACCTGTATTCTTTTGAACTTTCAACTATAATCAGAATATCCCGATTCATAAGATCCGGATTTTCAGATATAAGTTCCAAAGAACTGTCTATAATGTCAGTGTTTATGTAAGGCGGATCAAAAAAAATAACATTAAAAGGCAGCGGTTGTTTTTTTTTTAAAATACTGCTCAAATACCTGAAGGCATCAGCTTTTATTGCAGATGCATTGTCGAGAGAAAGTTTTTCAATATTTTTCTTTAAAACTTTGAACATTAATGGGTTGTTTTCGATCATTTGAGCGCAACACGCCCCTCTGGATATAAACTCGAATGAAACCCCTCCCGTTCCGGCGAAAAGGTCAAGAACTTTAAGATCGGATATATCATAAGTTCCGCTGATAACATTAAATATCCATTCTCTGAAAAAAGAAGTCGTGGGTCTGACCGGAACGGATGATCCCGGAGAGTCAATAATTCTCCCTTTAAGATATCCGCCCGTAATTCTAATCAAGTACAGGGGTGAACAGGATCCTTTCTCCGCCTCTGTCCACTTTGAATTGTTTGAACTCTATCATATTTTCTCTGAAACCGCGGAAAAGAGCAATAAGATCCTTTTCAGAAGCAACGACATATGAGGTATATGTATTATCAGAAAAGAAAAGATAGTTCTCATCACGCACCTTATAGAAACTGTTTTTGTTCTTAGTATCAGAATAGTTATCAAGAACAAATGATGCATGTGAAATAACAAGAGTACCGTTCTCTGCAGAAAACTCATATTCGCTATCGGAAAAACGCTTCTTTATACGGCTTATATCACTGTCTTTAATAATCATGGTCAACTTGCCGTTGCTGAAATATAGATTTTCGGCACCGTGATTCAGAAACTCCAGATTCAGTTCCCAGAAAGCAGAAACGGGAGAAACGGGTTCCTCGATTTTAATTTCTTCCTGTTCAGGCGGAGTTACGCCAGCAGGTATTTCAACTATTTCTGGTTCAGGCGGAGCTTCGTCAATTTCAAAAACATCTTCAGAAGTTAGATCAGTCACTTCGGTTTTCTCATCAACCACCACATCAGGATAAAACGGATCTTCTGATTCAACTGCCGGTCTTTCAGTGACCGGATCACTTACAGGTTCTGTAATTTTGAGTTCAGAGACATGAGTATCGGTTCCGGTAAAAAATCCGGTCTTGAAAAGGATAAAAGATGCGATCAGCGCAGCGAAAACAAGTATTGCTGCGACATAGGGGAACTTTTTTTTACCGGAATGAGTGTCTTCGAGAGAAACAGGGGAAAATGTTTCTTCTGCAGAAAAAGGCTGAGTAAGCTCACTGCTTACTTCGATTTGAATAGAGTCTGAATCATCATCGCATGCTATCAGCGAAATCAGCCTGAAGTCGATCTTATCGTTATATATTTCCTTTAGAATATCTTTGAAATAATCAGCGACAGCTTTTCTTGCCAGAGAAATAAACATTTTCCCGGATTTTTCACAATAATAGTGTCCGAATCTGTAATGATCCAAAACATCTGTTGCCATGCAGGAAGCTTCCCAGTGGATATACTCCTTAAAAAGAGCATTTTCCGGACTGCACGAAAAACTTTTAGTCTGGAAGAAAAAAGAAGGCGGGGCAATGTATATGGTTCCGGCATCATTGATGTAGGGGGAGAGAAGTTTTTCCAGATCTTTTTTGAAAAGGTTGAAGTTTTCACCCTGCTCGACGGATAAAATACCGAACTTGTAAGAAATATCCGTTGAGGAAATTCTTTTTGTGGTGAAACCTTCGCCTTCATCAGAAACTATACGACTGACCAGTTCAATTCTGGAAGGGTGGATAAGAACTTCAAGGATCATAATTCCCCCTTATATTTTAAGTTTATTCCGTTCTCCAGCTGGGCGTTCCGTTATCCACATAACCCGCATTGACATCGTCAGTTATACCGAAAAGAAACCTTCTCTGAAGAATATTTCTGTCATAACCTTTAAATTCACTATGATCGTTTACCGGAGAATCTATCCTGACACTTACAGTATCAGTACTTAAGACATGTGTATCATAGAATGCCGCTATAGACGACAGCGCTTCCCTGTTCTCTTCTTTTTTCATTTCCTCAGCTACATTTTGACCGGGGTTAACAGAGAAGAGAAGTCTGAATATTTCATTTTCGGAAAATCTGCGATCGCTTTCTTCTTCCGGAGAATCAATGGTTCTTTTCAATTCATCCTCCACAGGTTCCCTTTCAACAAAATCTTTCATTCTTTCTGCGAAGAATCTGGTGAAGAGCATCTCTTTCTGGGCATCTGAAGAATATGTGGAATCGCCGTCCATTTCATACTCTCTTACAAACTCTGCCACATTTCTTTCGGCTCTCAGTTTTACCAGGTTAAGAAAATAATTTGCCAGTATCTGATTGTCATTCAATGAGATAATGTCTTTGTCCTTAGTAAGAGACTCAACATTTCTCATATTTTTATTGAAAAAAGTCACATTCATTCCGACTTCTGCACTCAGGTTGTATGATACGATGAATTGGTCAAGCGTGCTTGGGCACAGGTAAGGCGTTCTGTCTGTTTCAATATCGGGGAAAACATATTTTGCCATATTTACAGTCTGAACTTCGAGCTCGGGATCTTTTAAATATTCAATTTCTATCTTATCTTTCGATATGAAATCCCAGTAGATGTCATTTTCGCCCTTGTAGTTTGCGATAGCGAGAATATTTGAGGGTCCTGATATGTTCACAGTATGAGATCTCAGATTAAGATTCGGATTTCTCAAAAGAAGAGTTACCGATATTTCTCTTCCGACATTATAGAGTATTTCAGTTTCGTTTTCGGAAGACAGGTAATACCTTTCTTTCAGTGTTCTGTAGTGATCTTTGTGGGGTTCACCGCGTAAAAGCATATTGATCTCTTCAGCATCGGATCTCATTACTACTGAAGCTGCAGGACAGCCGATGCTTTCAAGATAGCGGGTAAAGAGGTCTCTTCTCTCTATGTTTTCAGGTTCTCCGGCCGAAGTGACAACATTCAGGTCCTTGTAATGTTTTGTTGCGCTGAATGACACGCGGACGCTGGTGGTGTCTATATCAAGAATTTCGATCTCGATATCCGGTGCACTAACCATCAGAGTGTCGAAAGCGTAAGCGAAGTCAAAAACTTTCTTTAAGTCGTTACTGAAAGATCCGTATTCCTGGTGAAAAACGATCATACAGTCTGACATTTCAAGCATTCTCTTGCGGGCAAGCTGAGTTCTGTTTTCCTGTTCGTTCCACATTCTTCGCGGTATCTCAATAGAAAGGACGAGAAGTATAAAAGCAGCTACTGATAGCACCTTCAGAACTGTTACGCCTTTTTTCGATCTTAGATTCATCGGTTCACTCCATTTTATTAAATTAAATATCTATCAAACTCTTTATGTCTGAAAACCTTTTTTTGCCTATACCTCTGACATTCATAAGCTCTTCAATATCCTTAAAAGAACCGTTTTCTGTACGGTATTTTATTATGTTCTCTGCGGTGACTTGACCGATTCCTTTAAGTCCGGTAAGCTCTTCCGCAGAGGCGGTATTTATATTAACAAGTTTTTCGTCTGCAGTCAAACTATTTATTAATTTTTTTTGATGCACAATTTCGGTCTTTTCAATAGCAGCTTCTGCATTTTTGATATCGGTAACGGTCGTATCTTTACCGGTTTGAAGAAAAACCTCTGTGGAATCATTTACCTGATCATATGAAGTGAGTTCCGTACCGAAAAAAGATGTTTCAGGGCAAAAAGTCGTTCTGAGTATAAGTACGAAAAAAATTATTACAAAAAGAACCATTGAGCCTCTGAAGGTCATAATGTAAATTTTGTTGCTCTCATGGTCTTCTTCTTTATGTTTCAATCAAAAAACCTGTCTTTTATTTTTTCAAAAAATCCTTTTTCCGTAGCTTTAGGTCTTATTTCATTAAGTTCATTTAATGCTTCGAAAAGTTCTTTGCCTTTTTTTGTAAGTTTTGAAGGGATCCACACATTTATTCTTACTATCATATCGCCGGTACTGTATCCGTTAAGTACAGGGAGCCCTTTGTTTTTTAACAGAAGTTTTTTACCGGGCTGTGTCCCGCTCGGGATCTTCAGTTTTACTTTTCCTTCTATTACAGGTACTTCAACATCTGCTCCCAATGCAGCCTGAGCAACACTGATACGGAGGTCGTAAAACAGATTTTCTCTGTCACGGTGAAAATATTTGTGTTCCTTTTCCTGGATTATGACTATAAGGTCACCCGGAGAACCGCCTCTTTTTCCCGTGTTGCCTTCGCCTGACAGCGTGAGGTACTGACCTTCGCTTACCCCGGGAGGTATCGTTACGGAAACGGTTCTTTCTTCTCTTATCCTTCCTTCTCCTGAACACATCGGACATTTTTCCAGAATAACTTCGCCCTGACCTCCGCATGCATGGCAGGGAGATACATTTACGAACTGTCCGAGGATAGATCTCTGAACCGTCCTGATCTCACCCTTACCGTCACAAGACGAACATTTTCTTACCGATGATGAATCTTTTGCACCCTTTCCGTTGCAGGTTTCGCATTTAACGAATTTGCTTATCCGTATTTTTTTTACGGTTTCTCTTGATATCTCTTCAAGGGAAAGTTTTATTTTTATCTGAATATCGCTTCCGGTTCGCGATGATGCTCTTGAACTTCTTCTGCCCGAACCGAATCCTCCGAACCCTCCTCCGCTGAAAAACTGTTCGAATATTGCTTCGGCGTCACCAAAATTGAAACCGCCGAAATCAAAGCCCCCTCCTCCCGGTGCAGATCTGAGACCTTCATGTCCGAAACGGTCGTATCTGGCTTTTTTATCATCATCAGAGAGTACGGAATATGCTTCACCAACCTCTTTAAACTTTTCTTCCGATTCCTTATCGCCTTTATTTCTGTCAGGATGATATTGAAGTGCCAGTTTTTTGTAGGCCTTTTTGATCTCTTCTTTTGAGGCGTTTTTATTTACACCCAATATTTCATAATAGTCTTTTTTTGACATGTTTTAACGCCGTAAATTTTATTTTGAAACGACCACCTTCGCGTGTCTGATTACCTTACCGTTAAGAGTGTATCCTTTCTCATGTTCGTCTATAACGGTGTTTGGCTCGGTCCCTTCTACTTCTGTTGCCATTAGAGCATCGTGCATATCAGGATCGAACGGCAGGTTTAACGAAACTATTTCCTCAAGACCCGAATTTTTTAGAACGGTCCTGAATTTTTCGAGAATGAGGTCGATGCCTTTTTTCAGATCCGCAGCTTTCATTTTATCATTATAGTTTTTATTAAAACGGTCCATATCGTCAAGTACAGGCAGAAGTTTCAGTATGATCTCCTCAGAAGCTGTGTTTATCAGCCTTACGAACTCCTCAGATGTCCTTTTTTTGTAGTTTTCGAACTCAGCCGCCTTTCTCACCAGTTTATCCCTGTAGTCAAATATATCCTGTTTCAGTTTTTCCAATTCTTCGGATATCTCATCGCCCGCAGCATTCAATTCATCAAATTTGTCTTCGCTTTCCTTTATTTCATCGTGACCTTTTTTCTTATCTGACATTTAGCCGACCTCATTAAATTACCTTTCGAAACCCTTTCTTAAAAAGATGATAAATATAACTAAATGAACCCTCAAAGTCAATACTTGCGTTATCGATATTAAATGTACTTTTTTATGAAATTCTATGTAAGATTCATGCCCACCCGAAAAATCTGTCAACCTCATCTATACCGGCTTTTTTTGCCTCTTCAATGGTGCCGCAGAATATATTTTTACCTTTCTGCAGATAAACAATCCTGTCGGCGATCCTTTTAATAGACTCAAGTTCATGAGTTACAACCACAAGTGTTATACCCATTTTTTCTTTCAGATTAAGGATCAGATTATCGAGCTCAGCAGCTGTTATTGGATCAAGACCTGCCGAAGGTTCGTCAAAAAAAAGAATTTCCGGGTCAAGGGCGATAGCTCTTGCAAGTGCTACTCTTTTCTTCATTCCCCCCGAGAGCTCTGAAGGTAAAAGGCTGTAAGCGTGCCCAAGTTTGACCAGTCCGAGCTTATATTTTACAACTTCCTTAATTACATCCAAAGAAAGATCCGAGTGCTGTTCGAGAGGAACAGCTACATTTTCCCAGACTTCCATTGAGTTTATAAGAGCACCGCCCTGAAAAAGCACTCCCACTTTTTTCAGAATAGTGTCAAATTCGTAATGTTCCATTGAAAGAATATCTTTTCCGAATACTTCAATAGTTCCGTGAACAGGTTTTAGAAGTCCGATGATATGTTTTAAAAGTGTTGTCTTTCCTCCTCCGCTGCTTCCGAGAATTACGAATATTTCTCCTTTTTTTATATCAAGGTCTATTCCGTCCAGAACTGTATTTCCGTCATAACTGGCAATAAGATTTTTTATTCTTATTATTTTATCATTTTTTTCCACTGATCAAAACTCGAAATAAAAAATTAAACTCAGAAAAGCGTCGGTCATTATGACTGCGAAAATAGAAGCAACGACGGATGCTGTTGTCGCTTTTCCGACACCCTCGGCGCCACCCTTTACTCTGAATCCGTAATGAGATCCTATAATCACTATCAGCCAGCTGAAAAGGACACTTTTTAAGATGCTCTGACCCCAAAAATTAAGGCTCATGACATCTACGGCTCTATCAAAAAAGATGTTCGGGCTCAGATCCAGATATAGAACAGCAATGATAAATCCTCCAAAAATACCGACAAGATTTGCCATTATTGTGAGTGCGGGAAGGCTTAAAGTCATAGCGAGCATTTTTGGAGCGACAACATATTTGAGCGGGTTCAGAGCCATCACTTTCAATGCATCAAGTTCTTCGGTAATCTTCATTGTTGAAATCTCAGCGGCTATCGCTGAACCTGATCTCCCCGCCACTATTACGGCAGTTATCATAGGACCCATTTCGGTTATCATTGCTATAACTATAAGATCAACAAGAAAAATATTGGCGCCGAACTGCCTTAATTGAGCGGCTGACTGAAGCGACAGGATAAGCCCTATCAGAAAGGAAAGTAAGAATACTATAGGAACGGCATTGTTGCCTATGAGATTGATCTGTTCATAAACAGATCCCTTTTTTCGGCCCTTACTGCTTATGACAGATACGAAACTGAAGTAAAATATGTCAGCGGCAAGAATTATAAAATCCCTGATGTGATAAAACAAACCGTAAAAGGCTAACACGAGTTTTTCAGTAAAGTCCGGTTCAGGAGTTTCAGCTTTATCTGATCCTGCTGTTTGATTAAAATCCGCGATCTCACTTTCCAGTTCGGGAGACTTGATCAGTCTGACCGACCGGTCTGACTCCAGTTTTGAACAGAACGCAACAGATAAAGAATCGAATTTATTTGCTCCTGAGAGATCAATGATAATATCAGAGTCGCCTCTTTTTTGGTTTTCGATCTTCTTTTTCATATTGCCGATATCAAATTTCGTAAAAGATCCATCGACAACGATCCTGTATTTAGAGCTCTGGTCGCTCATTAAGAAATTACCTGTGTAAAAAATAAGAAAGTTCCAGTGCTATACGGTTGTCATATACCAGATAGCTGTCTGAGTAAGTGTTGTAATCATATGTTAATGTAAAATTGTAATCAAGCGATACATACCTGAAAAGTTTAAAGATAATATCATTCTCCCATTTCAGATCGTAGTCCTTTTCTTCGTCAAGACTGTAAAAAAGATTTGCATTGGAAGTGTAAGTTATATTTTTCGTTATCTGGAAATCACCTCCGGCACTAAAGATCAAACCCTTCTCGAACCTGTCATCAAGCTCAGTGAAAGTGGTGCCTGCCGCTGAAGAAGATTTAAGAGAATAAACTCCTTTATTAAATGTCTGAACAAAACCTATACCTGTTCTCAGATAAAGATTGGAATGGGTCGTTTTTAAAACAGTGAAATTCAACCCTGCTCTTTCTGCGAGTTCAAAAGGAGTAAAAGATTCTGATGTTCTGAATACATCACGGTCGGTTATCACGGTTGTATCGCCTGATCTGTCTTTCCTTATTATGTTACCTGTTATATCATAATAACTTGTAGAAAAAAACTTGGTGGACAGGCTAACCTCGCCGAAAATGCCGAAAACATTTGTGAAATAATAAATTCCGGTATTTATAAACTTCAGGTCATCGAGACTTACCCTGAATCCGGCATCGGAGCCGGTTCTCGTCCACTCTTCTCTTAGCCTCTGTCTTAAAGAGAGGTAATAGGGTTTTGAGTCATATATGACCTGATTGTCAATATTCAGTTGTGATATTATATCTGTCGTTGCCCTGTCTTCACCGTCCCTGTTGTGACTGTATATTGTAAATGAGCCTTTTATGTTCAACCTGTTTTTCCAGTCTCTTCTTCTCCTTCCCAGATTTTCAAGTATTCCGATCTCTCCGGCACCAATGAACTGGAGCATTTCATTTACGACTATTGTCATTTCATTGACCTCTCCGGCCTTTAGCTCAAATGTAGCAAAATTTGTTATAGTGTTGAAAGGTTCTCCCTGTCTGACTATTTTGTATTTTCCGGGAGGCAGTATCCATGTAGTGTGAGCGTCATCAAAAACGCTCTCATCACGGCTGTATTTTATTCCTGCTGATATACCTGTATCAAAATGTAGTATTTCATAACCGTATCTTATGTATGTCATATTCTCATCAATAACGCTTACGACAAGAGCGGACCAATCGGGTTCTATAATTGTTGTCTGATGCAGATTTATAGTGAAATGTTTCTGAATCAGGTCCAGGGGGTCTGAAGACGAACCGAAAAGAAGCGTATAATTTCCAGGTTTCAAAAAGATACTGCTTCCGGGTCTGTAATCATCAATAACCGACATTTCCGCGATGTTGTATATTCTGATTGAAGGTTCCCATTCAGGGACTGTCATAGCCGGAATAAAAAGCCGTCCCATACCCAGCTGATCATCTCTTCCTTCAAGAAGGATTTGTTCATAAGTGGGCGGACTGATCCACGAGCCCGATCCGGCCCGGGAATATATGATTGAAAGGGTGCTGAACAGAATTATGAAAGAGATGAGTTTCATCATAATGCCTTTTATTTAGAACTTGTAAAATGATTGACTATTTTGATCATAAATTCATGTGTTCCGTCCCTCATAAGCTCCCCGACGGTCTTAACAAAGATAGTTATATCGTGCCTTTTTATGTCTTTTTTCTCGTTTATCTTGTGGGAAACTACGATATTTCTGTCCCTGTCCCTGAGTTCAAGTACGACATTAAGATGAGCCAATACCGCACTTTCTCCGCTGTATATCTCGATGTTGTTTATGATGCCGGAAATGTAGTAATCAGGTCTTGTAAGTAAAAAATCGGTTTTACACTCTTTAAACAGACCTGCTGAATTAATATGATACATTACGAGTTCAGGAAGTGCTCTGTTTGGTCTTAAAGCCCAATGACTTCTCTCATCAAAAGACAGTTTGTGCAGAGATTCCCTGATAACGATCTGGTTTCTGTCATAGATCCTGTTCATTTCAAAATTCTGCACCTCTACTCTGGCATCTATTGGCAGATGAGAAAGGTTGAACCTGTTTAAACTTTCGGGTTCAGGTAAATAAGCCAGAACAAAAAACTCTCTGACCATTTTAACCCCGCATGAAGTCAGTATTGCTAGTGCCGAGATGAAAAAAACTTTTTTAATCACTGTCTTTACCTCTGATCAAAATTTCAGGATTGTCTCTGATAATTATGGCAAATTCGTTAAGATTTTCAAGCGTTTCCTTAAACAATTCAATTGATCTGAGCAAATTTCCCCGTCCTCTGATGAATGTACTTTCGAACAGCACTACTGCATCTTCGCTCTTTGCGATCAGATTGTTGAACGAGGACACGAGTCCGCTCAATTCTTCTGTATTAAGTTTATGTGATATCTCCGCAATGTCATTTAGTATCAAAGCCATTTGTTCTGATCCGACAGTTTCGTTTATGTCTCTAAGAAGATTATCGGCTGAACGGGATGCTTTAGAAATGTCTGTTACCATAACAGAGCTTTTTTTAAGCAGCGAAGAAAGTTCTTTACGGTTCTCTCGAAAGAAAAGGTTTGCTTCCGTGATGAGGGTATCAAGTTTTCTGGATCCTTCATCAAGCTGATCAATGAGACCTACGATCTTATAGGTATTATCTCTTGAAGTCAGGTAGATCATATTATTAAGGAGGGTTTCAACTTTTTGTGCCACTATCTCTGCTCTTCCTGTAATATCGTCGAATATGGTTGAACCGGCACGGATGAATTCTCCCGGATTAAGAGTTCTGTCCTCATTCTCACCGCCTGTTATTTCAATCTGCTTTAAACCTGTGGCAATGCTCTGGTATGAAAGATTTGCCTGTGAGGTTTCTTTAATAGGTGTATTTTCTCTGATGCTTACCGTGACGATCACTTCGGATATATTTTCCGGATTTATTGATATGTCTGACACCTTACCGACATTGATACCGTAATATCTTACATCTGTTCCTATGTTCAGGCCGGCTACAGATCTTTGCTCAAGTCTGATAAAATATATGTCGGATCTTGTCATGATTTTTTTACCTACGAGCAAAAACATAACATAGAGAAATATAAGAGCAGTAACTCCAAGAAGGGTAATTACCCGTATTTTTTGTATTCTTGTTACCATGTCCTGATTCTCCGGTTTTTTAAACCGTGTCTAAAATAAGCATAATTAGGAATAAAGTCCACATAAAAAACCACAAAAAAGTCGGATTAAGAAGATTGTGTGACCTGCAGCACAGTTTTTGGACGATTATTTCGTAAATTTCACATGGACAGTTCAATAACAGGGGGGAAGAGAACGGGTGTTAAAGCCCGTTCTCACTTATTTTATAAACCATTTTATATATTCCGGATACAGGCCGGCGAAGAATTTGTTTGAAGGTATTAACCTTATGTTGTAGCCCTGTTCGCCTGATCCGGACAGTTTGAACTTTCCTGTATATTTTGCGACATTATCCGAATATCTTTCAGAAAATTCCAATTCGGTGATCTCGCAGTTGTCTGTATCGGGACAATAAAAAAGTTCAACGCTGATATCGCCCTCTTTCATTTCTCCGAGATAGACATAGCACTCTATTGAAAGATAATCGGAAGAAACTATGGCCTGAGAGTCGGTTCCTGTAAAAGCGTCTCTGATAACAATATTTTTCCAGTTCTCGGAAAACTGTTTGTTTATAGCCATCATTTCATCGGTTTCTTTGAAGTTGTTTCCGGTCATTCTTTCTATTGTGGCGAATTCTTTAATATAGAACTTATTGAAATAGTCTGTAAGCATTCTATGCATATTGAAACCTTTCCCCACGCTGTAGATAGAGTTCTTCATCATTTCAACCCAGTCTTCGGAAAAATAGCTATCGGATTTCTGGTAGAATTTTTCGGTGATCTCCTCTTCGATAAGGTCATAGATCTGCTGGGCTTCTGCGGAATCCTTAAGCTCGCGGTCATGATAATAGTCGCCCGCTGTGATCGCCCATCCGTTGGTGCCGTCATAACATTCAGGCCACCATCCGTCCAGTACGCTCAGGTTGAGTACTCCGTTGATACCTGCCTTGATGCCTGATGTCCCGCTCGCCTCAAGAGGTTTCATAGGGTTATTCATCCAGACATCAACACCCTGAACCATATGGCGGGCAATATCCATATCATAATCCTCAACAAAAACAATGTGTTCATCAAGGCCGTGTTCTGTTGTGAAGTTGAGGAGCTCTTTGATAATGGATTTTCCGACTACATCGGCGGGATGGGCTTTACCCGCAAAAATGATCTGTACGGGTTTATGCGGGTTTTTAAGGATCTTTCTGAGCCTTTCGGGATCAGAAAGAAGCAGGTTGGCTCTTTTGTAGGGTGCGAACCTTCTTGCAAAACCTATGGTCAGATACTGTGAGTTCAGTACATTGGATGCTTTTTTTACAGTTTTTGCCGGTGCACCTTTTCTCTGAAGAGTTGCCACCAGTCTTTTTCGAACGAATGTTATCAGCTGTTCTTTTCTGCGTTTGTGTGCTTCCCATATCTCGCTGTTGGGTATTACAGAAACGCCCTCCCACAGCTCCGGGCTGTTCGCCCTGTGCAGATAGTCGGGTCCGAGATAGCGGTCGAAAAGATAGGTGATCTCCATGCTCAGCCATGTCTGGAGATGAACACCGTTCGTCACATGGTCAATAGGTATCTCCTCTTCCTGAAGATTGGGGTATATATCTTTCCACATATGCCTTGACACTTCGCCGTGTATTTTGGAAACACCGTTTTTATACCTTGAATATTTTATGGCGAAAACGGGAAGCCAGAATATTCTTGCTCCGTCAACCTTACCGCACTGCAGAAATCTGTCCATCGGCATTCCGAGCTCATTTATGTCGTCTTTGAAATATTCTCTTATGTAGGATTCGTCAAAATGCTCGTTTCCCTCGATTACAGGCGTGTGTGTCGTGAAAACGGTTGACTGGATCACAAGCTGCTTAGCCTTTTCAAAAGGCATCTTATCGTTAAGGATAAGTCTTTTTATTCTTTCAAGGATAAGAAACGCGCTGTGTCCTTCGTTGAGGTGATATATTTTCGGTTTGATACCCAATATACCAAGAGCCTTTAACCCCCCCTGACCGAGAATTATCTCCTGCTGTATCCTGAGATCCCTGTCAGCCACATAAAGATGGTCGGTTATGCATCTTGTGTCGCTTTCGTTCTGCTGAATGTTAGTGTCGAGAAGGTAGAGTTTGATCTTGCCCACATCTATTTCCCATATCTTTATCCATACATCTCTTCCCTTCAGTTTCATAGGGAAAAGTACAGGCTCGCCCGAATCGTCAACTGTCTCTTTCACAGGCTTAAGGTACCATTTGTTCTCGATATATTCCTCGTGCTGAAAGCCGTCAATGGCGATCCTCTGGTTCATATACCCGTAGGTATAAAGAAGCCCGACTCCGTAAAGGGGAAGTCCGGTATCTGAAGCCGCCTTAAGATAATCTCCGGCAAGTACTCCCAACCCCCCCGAATAGATAGGGACGGACTCGTGCATTCCGAACTCCATAGAAAAATAAGCGATCACATTTTCCATGTCAGCAGGTACATCATTACCGTCCTCATTGGTATAAAATCCTTCGAATGCCATATATCTTTTATACTTGTCATATACCTTCTCGAGTTCGTACAGAAAACCGCTGTCTTTTGAAAGCCTTTCAGTTTCCTCATCGGGAAGCATGTGCAGAAATTCAACCGGATTATGTTTAACACTCCTGAAAAGCTCAGGGTTGATCCTCCTGAAGAGCCTTTCGGCCTCCTTATCCCAGGTTGACCACATATTGTATGATATTTCGTAAAGCGGTTCGAGAGCTTCCGGCACCATAGGCTGTACATAAAAATTTTTGAGTTTCATCTTATATCTCCGCAGTTAAATTCTTTCTTCGAGGTCAGTTACAGCGTTCATAAAATTCCTGTAGCCCTGTTCGGGCGAGCCGTAGGGCGAGAAGTATTTATGAACATCGCCGTCCTGAAAATATTTTGTTGACATATAGTAAAAATGGTCTGATGTGGAGAGTTTTCTCGCTGTCTCGATAAGACCGGGATCTCCTGCAGATTTTACTTTTTTGAGTATTTCATAGAATGTTTCGAGAGCGTTATACTGCATATCATTCTCCCTCCAGGCAGAAAGGTCTCTTTCCATATCCGCCCAAGAAACCGGTTCGGGGAAGGATATGCTTTCAGGCTGGTAGTTGGCTTTCTGTATCACATCTGAAGGCCAGGAGAATTCGATCTGCTTTGACTTGAGTGCTTTTCCGGGAAGCTGGTGCATGAATTCGAAGATGCCCGTTTCCTCCCACTGATGTTCGCCGAAGGTCTCGTAGTCCATAAAAAGGTTGAGGAATAGATTTTTTCCGCCTTTTTCGATAAGATGCAGGTCATTTATCCATTTTACGAACTTGTCAACGGTTAAAGGGTATTCAACCCATCCTTTATTCGAGAATCTGAAAGCGATGTCGTCTGAAAGTGAATAGAATTTAAGCAGAAGGAACAGATTTCGGCTGAAATCCTTATAAGCGTATAAAGGAGATCTCCAGTCTAGTATTCTGTCAACACCTTCTGTCAGAATGACCTTATAGCCTTCCTCCTCCCAGATGAGATCGGAAAGGAAATTCTGATATATAAGCTCGGTGTTCCTGAAAGTTACGGGGGAGAAGCCGAACTCATTTTTGACCGCCTCTCTGTGCATTCTGACCTGATCCAGGAATTCCTCCCTGTCGTAGAGAAAAGAAAGCGAGTGATAATATGTTTCGCCTATAAATTCCACACAGTTGGTTTTGGCAAGGTCTCTGAATGAGTAAAGTACCTCCGGGCAGTATTTTTTGAACTGCTCGATCGCAGTTCCTGTAATTGAATAGGCTATTTTGAACTTACCCTCATATCTGTCAATCAGTTCCAGCATCAGTTTGTTAGTGGGCAGATAGCATTTTTGCGCCACTTTGAGCATGATCTCGCGGTTGAGATCATCATCGAAACAGTCTTTACCCTTCCCGATGTCGAGCACGGAAAAATTTCTGATCCTGTAGGGCTGATGTACCTGAAAATAAAATATTAGATCTATCATAAAGTCCTTCCGGTTGTTTTTTCATAAACCTGAATTATCTCTTCGCAGGCTCTGTCCCACTTTATAAGCTCAACCTCCTGCCTGCCTTTTTCACCGAGTTCAGTCCGGATATCAGGGTTTTCTATAAGTTTTATTATTTCATCAGCGAGAAGCTCGACATCCCAGAAATCCACCTTGACAGCGTTTTGGATCACTTCCGCGACTCCGGACTGCTTAGATATTATCGTGGCCAATCCGTAAGACATCGCCTCCAGAGGTGCAATTCCGAAAGGCTCGGAAACGGAACTCATTACATATACATCCGATGCTGCGAACATTTCATCAACATGGGACCCCTTAAGAAATCCGGTGAACAGGAATTTGTTGCCGAGCCTGTATTTGGCCGATTTGTGAACTATTTTTTTCTCCATATCTCCTGCGCCGGCCATCACGAAACGGGTTTTCGGATATTTTTTCAGAATTATCTTCGCGGCTTCAAGAAAATAGTCCGGACCCTTCTGAAGAGTGATCCTGCCAAGAAACAGGATGACAGGGTCTTTAAAAATACGCTTGCGTTCCTCAAAATCTTTGAGGTCTATATTATGTGCATTGTGGACAACATTGACTTTTGCAGTATCTATCATGTATCTTGAGACCACCATCGTTGAAGTGTATTTTGATACGGCTATAACCGAATCCGCTTCCGTCATACCGGAATATTCTATGTTGTGTATCCTCGGGTCTCCTGAACCCCCGGCCCTGTCGAATTCAGTGGCGTGCATGTGACAGACAAGCTTTTTTCCCGAAACCGATTTAGCGATTATGCCTGCAGTATATGTAAGCCAGTCGTGAGCATGAATAACATCGAAATTAAGAGCTCTCGCATATCTTTCCGCTCTCAAAGTAAATTCCTTTACCTTTTCGAAAATATCTTCGGTACCCGAAATGTTGTTCAGTATCTCGTGAAAAGGGACTCTGGTGCGGAATTCGATCTTTTCGGTATAGTTTTTGAAATACTCATAAAAGGTTTTAACTTCAGAAACACTTATATATGATTCGGGAGTGCTCGAGATACCTATAAAGGAAAACCTTTCCGAATTGTTTTTAAAGACGGTGTGAGAATATTCGATCTCTTTTGCAGGGGAGAGGAATTTTACGGGCAGGTCGTCAACATCGGATACTTTCCTCATCGGGAAATAAACCTCTTCTTTTGTCGGGAGGACAAGATCCACCTCCACTCCTTTTTTCAGGAGGCCCTTAACTATTCCATAGCAGGCGGTCCCGAGTCCGCCGGATATCAGCGGAGGAAATTCCCAGGTGAACATCAGCACTCTCATTGTTTCCCTCCGGGTCTGTCGAAAATATGTTCGGCGGTAATAAGAGCGGCAACGCTCCATGCCTGTGCGCAGCATCCTTTAGGAAAATGCGGATTCTCACCGTCCCACACCTCTGCAACAGACGAAATGTGCCCCTTTAATATGCCCTGTTTGAGTCTGTCAACGAACAGCTCGATCTGATCGGTCAGCTCGGCTTTTTTCATCTTTTTCCTGTTAAGAAAAACAAAAGTCTCAACAAAAGGCCCGAGTAACCATGCCCAGACCGTCCCCTGGTGGTATGCCATATCAAGCTGGGTCTGGCTGCCGATATATTTCTTTTTGAACGAGCTGTTCCTCGGAGTAAGAGTCCTTATGCCGTAGGGTGTAAGAAGCTCTTGTTTAACGATATCGAAACTATTTTGAATAATTTCCTCATTCCAGAGCTTGTGGGGCAGGGAAGAGGCGATTATTACATTTGGTCTGAAATCGTCCATTGGAGTGTTGTTTTCCACCCTGTCAGCCAGATGTCCGTTGATAATGAATTTTGGGGCTGAGTTTTCAATTTTTGCGATAAGTTCTTTTATGTCTTTAAGATCGAACTTCATATATTTAAGGCTGAAATCTTTGATCTTAAGATCTTTTGAAATGTTTTCAAAGAATTTTAGCGCATTATACCACAGAGCATTGATCTCGACCGGTTTTCCCCATCTCGGTGTGACAGGTTTGTTGTAAACCTTCGCATCCATCCATGTGAGAGCATCATCCCCGTATTTGATCTCAATAAGGCCGTCCGTATCACAGAAAAAGGGCAGGAGTTTGTTGTAGGCGTAATTTCCTATTATCTCGGTAAGGTATTTGAAAAGTTTCTTTTTTGTCTTATCGTTCTCTATGAACGGATATATCTCACCAAGCCTGACAGCGAACCAGAGCGATGCATCAACAGAGCTGTAATTCGTTCCCTCTCCGCCCTCACCGATAACATTTGGAAGTACGCCTTTACGGATCTTTTTTCCGTATTTTTCAAGGATCTTAACATAAAGGTCGGCAGCTTTGTCTCTGTAAAACAGGGCTTTCAGGCTTATCATTGTGTCGCGACCCCATGCTGAGAACCACGGAAATCCTGCAATGATATCATCTTTAACTAAAAAAGTGTCGAACATCTCATCAAGTATTCTGCCGTATTTTCCCAATGCAAAAAGATTGTCGTCGGAAAACATGACTTTTTCAAGTGTGTAAGGGGTTTTGAAAGAAACAGGATGGTCTTTGGGATAAATGCTTTTCGAATAGCGTTTGTTTATTTCCGAAGCTCTTTTGGCAGGGTTTTCAACAGGTTCGTCAGAGTAGAGTATATAAGCTTTTTCACCTTTTTCGAGAGTGAATTTAACAAGGAAAGGTGATATGACGCTTTCAGTTGAATCGTAGCCTCTGACAGCATCCGAGGGGTAGAAGACATTTCTAAAAACAATCCTCTCGGCCGTAATTTCTCCGCATGATACGGCCATATGAGCCGAGAGTCCGTTATCGTTTCTGGTAAAACGGGCACAAAGATCTTCAATGCTCTGCTCGGTAGAAGCATGATCCCATGTGGAGGGATGATTTACCGAATGGTGGCTTCTGAGAGAAAATTTCGGTCTGATCTCGAATTCTACGGCAGTAGAGCTCAGATTAGAAAAAGAAACCATGGTTATATTTTTTAAAGGGTGCATTTTAATTTCTTTAAATATCAAGAAATCGTCGGATTTGGGATGAGATGAATACAAAGCTGCGGGGTAGGGAAGAAGCCATGTTTTAACTATGTGTTCGTATCCGTCAGGATAGATACATTCGGAGTAATTGTTTGAATCAAGATAGACTTCCTTGCTTCTCCATCTGACCTTTTCCTCCTGAGCATGAACGATCTGAGAGCGGTTCAGTTTGCCGTCCGATGCGGTGAGTATTCCGTTGTACTTGCGCTTATTGATGAAATTTCCGCAACCCATGGAATAGCCGCCCTTAGAGTTGCTCATCACCCATTCGTGATGCATAACCTCGTTAAAATAGTAATTGTAATCCATGATAGCCTCCTTTATCTGAAAAGTTTTTTAACTGCCGGAATAATATTTTTTGAAACGATATGGTCCCAGTCTATTCTGAATGAAAGTTTTTGAGACATTGCGAGGTTTTTTTCCATTTTATTTTCATCGGCTGCGAGTTTAATTTTTTCAAATATTTGTTGAGCTTCATTTTTCAGCATATTTCTTTCAATTGATCTTCTGGAATCGTTATTTAAGGACAGAAGTTCGCCCATATCCATATCTTTAGCGTCAGAAGTAAAGTCTATTATATGAAATGAAGATTTATTTGAGGCGAATTCAGGTTCGATAAGGCCGGCGCAGCCGCAGGCGTCGGACATAACAGCGATACCTCCGAACTGGACAGTCTCGATCTGCGCTATGCCGAAAGGTTCATAAACCGACATTCCGAATTCGGCATCCGAGCCTGCTCTCAGATCGAGCCATTGTGCATTCTCGGGTATTCTGTTTCCGGTGCTGTGCCTGTTGAAACCGAACTGGTTTATAAAAACAGCTTTAACTGATCTCGATCTTGCATTAAATCTGTTCATCATGTCGTAAACTTCCAATTCCATGCCTACAAGATCGGGCCATCCCTCTTTATGAAGCACCGGCCATCCGTATTCCTTCTCCATTTTTACGATCTCTGACGAAGGCCTACCCGTTCCGATAAGTGTTGAGAGCAGAATATAGAAACCGGAAACTCCTTCCCGGATCATAATTTCGTCCAGTTCTTCCAGCAGCATCACATCACGCCACAGTCCTTTACTCGATACAAGCCTGGTTACATGAGTGAAAATCAGGTCAGGTTCGTAATTGAAAAGTGTTTTACAGTATTTTTTCAAAGTTTCCCGGCTGGCTTTCTTTGAATCTGAGTCTGTCTTTTTCAGAAATATACCGTTATATACCACCGATATCTTTTTGTCATCAGTTTCGGGGTTCAAAAACTTTATCTCTTCAGCTATAAGTCTGCTTACCGCGAAAATACCGTCGAGCTGAGATGATCTTTTTACAAGTTCGTTCCTGTAATAATCGGATCTGTCTCCGAAAACACTCTCCATTGATCTTCCCGTCAGTTCAGGATTTTTCATAACTCCGTAAAAGGAAATATCGTGGCCGGGCAAATTTTCCGCAATACTTCTTGATGTTGATACTTCATGTGCATAAAAAACAGTTCTGTGATTCTTAAATTTTCCTTTTTTCTTTTCAGACTCTATCTTCAAACAGCAGGCCATTCCCATATATTCGTGAGAAAAATGAGTCAGTTCATCATCCTTAGAGCTCAAAGCGGAAATAATGTCCGCATAAGGCACAGCTATCCTGATATACTGTTCGTAGTCCCAGTCATCATAACGGTTCGATTCTATTCCGTAGTTTTCCCAGAGAATAAATTTAAGTTTATCGGTCTGATCGGTTCTCATATTGTTGACATGTATAAGAATAATATCGGTCTCGTTAGAATTATTCGGATCGGTCTCGTTAGCAATTATCCTTTTGCCGTAAACTATCCCGACACCATATTTTTTTTCTATCGGCGAAAATATATGAGTGAATTTTTCGACATCATAGTTATCTATTCCCGAATACAGCACTACTCCGTCTTTTCCGAGCCTTGAACTGGGGTTCCCTTCAGAATTGAAGAGAGGACCGTACATTATTGTTCTGTCGTAATAACTGTTGTATGAAGGTGAAGTTGCAAGTCCTGCTATGACAGAGCCTATTCCCCCGATCTTCTGTACTGCTTCATGTGTGATGTGAACGGCTGTTTTCATTTCATCCCCGATTTTGATAATAATATAAATTTACGCAATTTCTGTCGCGATTTCAACAGGAATAAATTATATTTCGGTTAGAGTTTTATGAAGAAAAGGGCGGAATCGATCCGCCCCGCCTTATATTACCTGATCTCTTCTTTCAGTCTTTGTATATGGCCTCTGCCCAGAGCTTTTACTTCGCAGCCGAGTTTGAGATATTCTTTTATAGAGTCGTCAGAAAGGATTCCGAAACAATCTATGACAGCGATAGGGCCGCCAGCCCATTTAACGATCTTTTTTGGATCGAGCTTCATATATTCGCTGTGCGGAACGGCGAGAATAACCGCCTCAGCGCCGGCGATCTCTTTTTTCAGGTCTTTTCCCACACGAAGTTTAGTCAGATCATCCTGGTTCCTGAAAAATCTTGCCCAGGAATGACCCGGCGCAGGATAAGTGTCCTGCGACTCGAATTCATACCAGTGTTCGACATAAGGGTCATGAACACCGATCTCAGCTCCCATCTCCGTCAGTTTTCTGACTACGAGCTCAGAGCCGCTGTACCTTGTGTCGCCGACATCCTGACGGTAGCTCGCTCCGCAGAGAACGATCTTAGAGCCGGCTATGTATCGGCTCATATCCTTTAAAGCATCTCTGGTAAGCTCGGCGACATGAAGAGCTCTCGTGTCGTTTATATCTATTGCTGTCGGCGTGATCTTGAAGACCGAGTCGCCGTCATCGAACCCGAGGATATGCTTATATGCCCAATAACCCAGTCCGCCATCTTTCGGGAGACAGTACCCGCCGATACCCGGTCCGGGAAAGATCATGTTGCTGTGGGTCGGTCTCATTTTAATTGCTTTCATCACCTTAATTATATCAACGCCGTTTTTTTCGGAAAAGAGGCTCCATTCGTTCATGTAGGCCAGGATCGTCGCTCTGTATGAATTCTCCATGATCTTGGTGGTTTCTGATTCGATCGGTCTGTCCATGACTGTCAGAGGGAATTTCTTTGTGTTCAGAACCTCGTGCAGAAATTTTTCGACCCTGTCTCTGGCAGGCTTATCGCAGCCGGAGCACACTCTCCAAAAATCCCTTATGCTTGCAACATATTCTCTTCCCGGCATTACCCTTTCAAAACTGTGTGCTAGCAATGGCACATCCTTCATCTTTCTTTTACGGAATTCCTTTTTGAGTATCGGCCATGCGACGAATTCTGTCGTGCCGGGCGCAACAGTTGTTTCGATAAGCACCAGACACTCGGGGCGGATCTTCTGTCCGATCGTCTTCATCGTGGCCTCAAGCGCAGCCATATCAGCCTCGCCCGTTTTCATGTTGCCGAGTTCTGTCTTGGAAAAATCGCACTGCACATCTACGACCACGCAGTCGGCAAGGCTCAGACAGTCGCTGTTGTATGTGGCGACCAGCGTTTTTTCCTTAAGGACGCACCTGTCTATCAGCTCGTCAACCTCAGGATCTTCCGCCTTGACCGGAGATTCCCCCCGGTTGAGCATAGGTATTTTCCAGTAGCTCCTCGGGCTCGGCCTCTGACAGCCGATCACGAACTTTGTGTATTTTCCTTTGGAATCCTTCGTGTCGGCAACGATCGCGGCCATAACCGCTCCCACGAAACCGACGCCCATCACGACTACAATCTCTTTGCCTTCCCTGCGGGCTTTTTTTGTCAGCTTTTCAAGCCTCTTGAATTCCGCAGCATAATCCTCTTTTGCAGGTATCGCGAATTTTTCTCCCGCCGGATTTACCGAATATTTTTTTTCTCCCATTTTTCTCTCCCCGAATAATATTTTAAGTCTTATAACCCTTAGGATTTAAGCTCTGCCATTTCCAGGCGGAGTTTACCATCTCTTCAAGCTCAAGCTGAGCTTTCCATCCGAGCTCTTTTTCCGCTTTTGACGGATCGGCCAGAACTGTCGCCACATCGCCTGCTCTTCTCGGACCGATCCTGTATGGAACAGGGTGTCCGCAGGCTTTACTGAACGCTTCTATCATTTCAAGCACGGAATAGCCGCGCCCGGTGCCGATGTTGTATATGAAAGTCCCTTTATCGTTCACGAGTTTTTCAAGCGCGGAAACATGAGCCTTCGCGAGATCGGTCACATGGATGTAATCTCTGACTCCCGTACCGTCGGGAGTTTCCCAGTCGTCGCCGAAAACCGTCACTTTATCCCTTATGCCGGCCGCCACCTGACTTACAAAAGGCAGAAGGTTGTTCGGATATTCGGGATCCTCGCCTATGCGGCCGGACTCATGCGCGCCGACAGGGTTGAAATACCTTAGGATAACAACATTCCACCCGTGCGCTTTGGCGGCGTCGAGAAGTATCTGCTCCATCATGGCTTTGGTGTGACCGTAAGGGTTAGTGGCGCGCACCGGAGCGGTCTCCTTTACCGGGATCTGGTCGGGATCGCCGTAAACTGTCGCCGAAGAGCTGAATACGAAATTCTTCACCCCGTATTTCACCATACATTTATAAAGATTCAGCGATCCTGAAATGTTGTTCTCATAGTATAGAAGGGGTTTTTCGACCGATTCTCCGACAGCTTTCAATGCCGCGAAGTGAATGACTGCGGATATGTCATTTTCCGCCTCAAAAACTTTTTCAAGCGCATCAATCTCTCTTAGGTCGGCTTCGTAAAATTTCACTTTTTTACCTGAAATCTCCTCAACGCGCTTTATGCTTTCAGGTGTGGAATTACAGAAATTATCGACGAGGATTAGTTCGTGATTTTTGCTCAGCAGCTCCACATTTGTATGTGACGCTATGTAGCCTGCTCCTCCCGTGATAAGAATTTTCATTTAAACCCCGTCTTTTTTAGTTCGTCGTTTAAAGTCCAAAATTAAGCAAAAGTTCGATTTTAGTCAAATTGAAAAAACAGTTGTTAAAACAATTACTTTTTCGTATCATTGACAGGTCTAATTCAGGAGTGTAATGAGTTTCTATAAAAACGGAATACGGTTCGAATGCAAAAAGTGCGGGAATTGCTGCAGCATCAAAGGTTATGTTTTCATTTTCCCGAAAGATCTTGACAGGCTGATTGAAAAATCCGGGTTCACGCTCGAAGAATTACAGTGCAGTTACCTTTCGACCGTTGACGGCTACACTGTTTTAAGAAGCAGGGGAGACGACGGATGCATTTTCTGGGATGCCGCCGAAAAGAGCTGTAAAATATACGAAGCACGGCCAACTCAGTGCAGGACATTCCCTTTCTGGAAATCGCTGGTTTACAGGAAGGAAAAATGGGATAAAGAGACTGCAATGTGCCCCGGGATCGGGGAAGGCAGGCTTTATACTGAAACAGAAATAGATGAACTTAAAATATGCTTTAAAAGGAGGAAGTTATGGCTAAGCAGACAGTCATCAGGGCGAGAGTGCTTTATGATGGAAGAAGGAAGAAAACGGAACAGACGGTAATAGTCGAAGACGGACAAATAGTTGAAGTGTCGAAAAAAGCTTTGAAAGCGGACTTTGAAGGATATGTTACTCCTGCATTCATTGATGCTCACTCACATATCGGGATGTTCCGTGACGGAGAGCCGATGGATGAGAGCGAAGGTAATGACATCTCTGATCAGTTCATGCCGATGAACGATCCTCTCAACAGCATTTATTTTGATGACAGAGCATTTAAGGATGCGGTTGATTTCGGCGTGCTTTATTCGTGCGTGGTTCCGGGTAGCGGCAACCTGATCGGCGGAAGAGCGATGATAATAAAGCACTGGGCGGAGAACAGGAAAGACGCGCTTCTTAAGGACTACGGCTACAAAATGGCTCTCGGATTCAATCCCAGATCCACAGGAAGCTGGAAAGGGAAGAGGCCGAATACCAGAATGGGCGTTTATTCCATGCTTGAGGAAAAATTCGACAAACTTCTTATAAAAAAGGAAAAAGCAGAGATCGAAAGGGACAAAAAGCTCTCCGAACTTGAAAAAAAGGCGAAAGGAAAAGATAAACTGTCCGCAAAAGAGATAACAGAGGAAAAAAAGCGTATCAACAGGTATTATGAGCTGACATTCGAGCCTGAAGAGCTGGCAATCCTCGATCTTCTTTCAGGCAGGAAAACCGCCAAGATACATGTGCACAAGGAAGACGATGTACTTTATCTTATCGAGCTTGTAAAAAAATATAATCTGAATGCGACCGCCGAGCATACCTGCGATGTTTTTCACAGGGAAATTTATGATGAGCTTGCAAAGGCTAAAATTCCCGTTATATTCGGCCCTCTCGGCGGAATAGGCGGCAAGATCGAGCTTGCTCACGCATACTACCAGAACGCGGCTCTGCTCATGAAGTCCAAAGCCGATTACGGACTTATGACAGACCATCCGATCGTCTGGACGCCGCATCTCCGCGACAGTCTCAAATTCTTCCTCATCCACGGCATGAAGGACGAAGAAGCGATCTCACTCATTACTTATAAGAACGCAAAACTTCTCGGAATTGATAACATTCTCGGAACTGTCGAAAAAGGTAAAACCGCCAGTCTCATCGTCTGGGATAAAGAGCCGTTAAATCTCGCCGCTTACCCGAAAATGGTCATGGCCGAAGGAAAAGTTCTAAGAAAAAGATAAAAAACGGAGCAAACCATGCCAAAAGCTGAAGGAAAAATATTCAAGTTCGATTCTGAGAAAGCGATCAAAGCGAATTTTCTCGAAACTATAGACTATAAGGGCGAAACGCAAAGCATTACCTACGAGACTGACGAGCTGTCCGCGGTGTGCCCTTTCTCAGGCCTGCCCGATTATGGTTATTTAAATATCAACTACATTCCGGACAGCAAGATAATCGAACTGAAATCTCTGAAATACTATCTGATCTCATTCAGAAATGTCGGGATCTATCAGGAAGCTTTGACGAACAGGATATACAAGGATCTGAAGAAGGTCCTCAAGCCGAAATATTTAAGGATCGAGACAGTTTACAACACAAGAGGCGGGATAGATTCAACCTGCGTTATTGATTCGGAAATGTAATTCCTTCTGAAATCTGCGGTAATAAATTGTCTTGATATCGAATTGAATAAAAATTATATTCTGAGTATTAATTTACAGAAATTAAAATAAAGCGGAGCGTAAAATGGCAGTACTCAGAAAATTTAAGGCTATAAGGCCAAAAAGCGGACTCGAAGAAAAGATCGCCAGTTTTCCTTACGATGTGATCAATTCGGACGAGGCGAGAGAGATCGCAAAAGGAAACGAGTATTCTTTCCTGCACATCAACAAACCCGAAATTGACCTTCCTGTAGAAACGGATCATTATGCCGAAGAGGTTTACCTGAAAGCAAAGGAGAATTTTGAATCTTTTGTAGCGAAAGGATGGTTTGTACAGGACGAAAAGGAGCATCTTTACATTTACCGTCAGACAATGGACGGAAGAGAACAGTACGGTATTGTCGGATGCTGCAGCGCAAAGGATTACGATGACGATGTGATCAAGAAGCACGAGCATACCAGAAAGGTTAAGGAAGAGGACAGGATCAAGCATGTGGATGTAACGAATATTAATGCCGGACCTATCTTTCTGACTTATGATGCCAACAAAGAAATTGATGTTCTTGTGGCTGAAGCAGTAAAAAAAGCTCCGGTTTATGATTTCAGGGCAACTGACGGGATCGGTCACACCGTATGGATCATTGAAGAAAACGAAGTTTCTGATAAGCTGATAGAACTGTTCGAAAAGACAAAATATCTTTATGTTGC
>SLFX01000175.1 GCA_007124045.1 Candidatus Delongbacteria bacterium
CCTCAAGCTCCCTGATGCTGTCAAGGAGCTCCTGAGGTATTTTCAGTTTTGGATTGAACAGTTTTGATAAAAATCCGTTAATCAAATTTAATCTTCGAATTTCTTAACCAGTATGGAAGAATTATGACCGCCGAATCCGAAAGTATTGCTGAGAGCGTTTCTTACGGTTCTTTTTACGAACTTGTTCGGAGTATAGTCCAGGTCGCAAACAGGAAGATCGGGTATGTCCAGATTTATCGTCGGATGAACCGTGTCGGTCTGCACCGCTTTGATCGTCCCGATAAGTTCAACTGCGCCTGCGGCTCCGAGAGGATGACCTATCATTGACTTTGTTGAATTGACCGAAATTTTGTATGCATGTTCGCCGAAGGCGGCTTTTATCGCTAGGGTCTCAGGTATATCTCCTGTCGGAGTAGATGTACCGTGAGTATTCACATGGTCAATATCTTCCGGTCTGAGTCCGGCATCAGCTATTGCCGCGAGCATTGCTCTTCTTGCTCCGTCGCCTTCAGGGTCGGGGGCTACGATATCTTTTGCGTCTCCGGAAAATCCGACTCCTCCTACTTCAGCGTATATCCTTGCGCCTCTCTTCACAGCATGTTCGTACTCTTCCAGAACAAGCATACCGGCACCTTCGCCCATGACGAAACCGTCTCTGTCTTTATCAAACGGTCTGCTGGCTTTCTGCGGCTCATCGTTTCTTGTGGACAGCGCTTTCATGTTCGAGAATCCCGCAATAGCAAGATCTGTTATCACAGCTTCGGCTCCTCCGCATACAGCATAATCCGCATCTCCGTACATTATTGTCCTGAACGCAGTTCCAATCGCATGTCCGGAAGATGCACAGGCTGATGTGAGAGAATAGTTAGGTCCTTTAAGATCATACTTCATTGATATTCTGCCGGCTGCTATATCCGATATCATCATAGGTATAAAAAGCGGACTGACTCTTCTGGGGCCTTTCTCCATAAGAACTTTATGGTTCGACTGCCATGTTTCCATTCCTCCGATACCAGACCCGGTAATTACAGCGAATCTGTCCCTGTCAACGCTTTCAAGATCAATTGCACTGTCAATGATCGCACTGTCTGCGGCTATCATTGCATACTGAGTAAACCTGTCAAGTCTTTTAGCCTCGTTTTTTTCGAAATAATTTTCGGGATCGTAGTTTTTGATCTCCCCGGCTATCTTAACGGCAAAATCTGTTGTGTCAAATCTTTCTATCATACCGATACCGGATACTCCGTCCAACAGATTCTGATAGAATTTTTCCACATCTGTTCCCAAGCTCGAGAACACGCCCATCCCTGTTACAACTACTCTTTTTTTCATAATCCAGAACTCTCTTTTGTTCGTGTGAAAATTAAATTCTAAAAAACAAGGGAAAAGATTTCCCCTGTTCTAAAAGCTGCTATTATGATCAGAAACTATTCTCCGATCTGTTTTTTGATGAAATCTATTGCAGAACCTACTGTAGTGATCTTCTCTGCATCGTCCTCTTCGATTTTGATATCGAACTCGTCTTCGAATTTCATGACAAGTTCTACGGTAGCAAGTGAATCAGCTCCGAGATCATTTATAAAAGATGCTTCCGGAACAACGCTTGCCTCGTCCACACCCAGTTCGTCAATTATTATCTCTTTTACTTTTTGTTCGACTGACATTTCGATCTCCTTTTAGTTTTTAGGTTTAACCACTGAAATATAATTGCTTTATTATTCCAAGTCAAGTCATTTTGCAGGCATAATTAAGTAAAAATACATGATAAATTACATTGACATTCACGGTTTAAACTCATATTTTTAAACAAATTTAAAATGGAGTCAACCCATGATAAAAAAAATAGTGATAATCTGCATGATGGTGCTTTCGGCGATTCTTTTTTCTTCGAATAAGACTGAACACAACTTCATTTTCAGCAGGATCAAATCCGATACAGGCACTGTCAGATTAGAAACTGGAGAGTATAATATTGATAAAGTAAATATAGGCGGACAGACCTTTTCACGCATTGATCATGGATCAGGTGTAGTGACCAACGAAAAAGGATATTCTGAACTGCCTTATTTTTCAACTGCAATTCAGCTTTTAAACGACAGTAATATCGACATGACTGTCAGCGCTTATGAGTTTGAAGATATTCAACTTGATCATCCTGTAATCCCGTCAAGAGGTGTTTTTACAAGGAGTTGCGATCACAAGAGTATACCTTATAAGATTTTTGAAGAATCAATTACGGATGAATTTTATCCTGCAGAAATAACAGATTCATACGGCCCTTTTATATTTAGAGACACACGCGGGGTCAATGTTGTATTTTATCCTTTCAGGTATAATCCTGTTAAAAGGATACTCAGGGTTTACACGATGATGGAGGTAACCCTTTCTGAGAACAGCGAAACACCTTTAAACCCCCTTTATGATCATGACCGGACAGTTGCAAGAGAAGCGGACGCAATGTACAGATCTCTGTACCTGAACTATAATGAAACAAAATCTCTGAAAGTGGGAGATAAAGGCGATATACTCGTGATATACACTACCGAAAACGGCGGACTTGAGGCTCTGTCGCCTTATATTGAATGGAAAACAAAACTCGGACACAAGGTACATACTCTTGAAGTCCCGAACGGAACTGACCTCCACACCCAAAATACGATTAAAGACGCTTATATTGACAACAAAGACATTCTTTTTGTCCAGCTTGTTGGAGGATGGAATAACCTTAAATCCCAGTTTAGAACATTCGGTTCGCTGGGTTCCGGCCCGACCGACCCTACGCTTGGTTTTGTAGCCGGCGACGATAAGTATCAGGACATAATAATAGGAAGATTTTCGGTAAACAGTGAGGCACAGCTTGCCAATCAGATATGGAAGGGGATTAATTATGAAAAG
>SLFX01000050.1 GCA_007124045.1 Candidatus Delongbacteria bacterium
AATGCCGGCATGGACCCGCGCCATATCATTGTTTAGCAGATAGTTCAAATATACTATAGAACAGCTATAAATGCAAGAAAAATCTTCGGCTATTTCGCAATATTGCTGCAAATTGGACGAATGAAGTCGGGGATGTATTGCCTTGAGTTTTTTACAGTTTTGGGTGATTATTGCCTTGAGTTTTTTACAAAATAGGTACGAACTGTTGCAGTTAGTAAGAAATTACTAACAACTGATAGTTTAACTATGCGTCATTTGCTCGCCATTTGCTCGCCATTTGCTCGCCATAGTTCGCGGGTAGCACGGTCAGGAAGTGCGTGCGGTCATCGTCGGTATGGAATTCAGGCTCGGGCGATCCGTTGTCAATCATTGCTGTTCTGATCTTCGGTATTCCTGTGCTGCGGCCTTCTGTCAATTCAAGCTCTTTCAGGAAATCGCCTATTCTTCTGTTCCTGTAATTTCTGACGACTACTCTTTCTTTTTTGAGGTCATTATCACCGACAGGCGGAATTGGACCGGGGAAGGAGAGGATATCGATATGGTCTTTGAAGACTGATACTTCTATCGTAGTCTGATTGTCGTAACTTCTGTGATATACGGCATTTGCGAGTGCTTCCTCCAAAGCTGTCATCGGATAGTTGAATATTCTGTCCGCCTCAGTTGTTAGTATCATTCGCAAAAGCGCATATAGTGTGCATGACCGATTCGGGATTCCAGCCGGCTTTAAATTCGAGCCTTTCCCATTCTATTGACATTCCGTTGATCAGATCGCGTATGTTTATCGGCAGAGGCATTGGCCAGTCCTGTCAGTCTTATATTAATAATGATTAAATTTAACCTTTTATGCCGTCAAGGTCAAGTGAGAAAGTCTTGGGACTTGACAATTCCGAAATTGTTTATTAAATTATAGACAGTCTAGACAGTCCATGAAAAACAGGAGGCACTGATGACGCACGGAATTAAAAATCACTGGCAGCTTCAGGAAGCTAAAAATAAGTTCAGCAGTCTTGTTGATCACGCAGTTAACGAGTGCCCTCAAATTGTCACAAAGCACGGGAAGGATACTGTCGTAATTATTTCGGTCGAAGATTACAAAAAACTTTCGGGTCATAAAACTGATCTTGTTAAATTTTTTAAAAACTCCCCGTGAGAACAAGATCGTTCCGTTTGATCTAAAAGCCGCAAAAGTCTGGGGTAAAGTTCAGGCACTTACGGAAAATTCAGGCAAAACACTTCCCGCAAGAGAGCGGGGCTGCACTGTTTAATCCCTGGACAGGCGAGTTCTTTAATATGTAAAGAGCAGAGAGTTTGGGTGTATTGCCTTGTGTTTTTTACCGTTTCAATTGATTATTGCCTTGAGTTTTTTACAGTTTCGGGTGATTATTGCCTTGTTTTTTTTACAGATCAGGATTATATTAACAGAAAATGCGGGAGGCTGAATGTATTTGCATAGAACTGTTGACAATACACTTCTGGAATGGAAAAATAGTGAAAAGCGAAAACCTCTGCTTTTGCGCGGTGCAAGGCAGGTGGGGAAGACCGACAGCGTAAGGAATCTCGCTAAGCAATTCGATTATTTTATCGAACTCAATTTTGAGGAAGACGATCGTGCCGGCAGTATCTTCGCGGAATCTCTTAATGCTGACGAACTTTGCGAAAAAATAGCTACAGTTTACGATATACCTGTCATCGAAGGAAAAACTCTTCTGTTCCTTGATGAGGCCCAGTCCTGTATCCGGGCTATTCAGTCTCTCAGATTTTTTTATGAAAGGAAGCAGGGGCTACATGTGATCGCGGCAGGTTCTCTTCTTGAGTTCGCACTTCAGGAGATCCCGTCCTTCGGCGTAGGCAGGATCAGATCCGTTTTTATGCATCCTATGTCGTTTAATGAGTTTTTAACTGCGCTCGGCAGAGAAAATATTTTTGAAATGAAAAAAACGGCTGGACCAGAAAAACCTTTGAGCGGTGTTATCCACAAAGAGCTGTTATCGCTTATGAAAAAATTTCTTCTGCTCGGCGGTATGCCTGAAGTTATTGCTAAATATATATCAGACAAAGACATTACTGAATGCAGGCGCATTATGGATGATCTGATACTTTCATACAGGTCTGACTTTGCAAAATACAAAGATAAATTCTCATCAAGGTTATTGACTGAAGTTTTCAATTCAGTAGTAAAGCAGGCCGGTAGCAAATTCGTTTATTCTAAAGCCTCTGATGCCAAGCACGATAAAATAAAAGAAGGACTCGAACTTTTAATACTGGCAGGGCTTGTTATACCTGTTACTCACACTTCTGCGAACGGACTCCCTTTGGGTGCGGAACTGAATCACAAAAAAAGAAAGATGCTCCTTCTCGACACCGGACTATTCATGAGGCTTCTTAATCTTGATCTGGCTGAATTTTTAGCGTCAGAGGAAATGGAAGTAATAAACAGAGGCAGTCTGGCGGAGATGTCTTTCGGGCTTGAGTTCTTAAAATGCTTATCGCCCTATGAGATTAGAGACCTTTATTACTGGCACAGGGAATCTGCATCGAGCAACGCTGAAGTTGACTATGTATTTTCTAAAAACGGCAAAATAATCCCCGTGGAAGTCAAAGCGGGAACTAAAGGCAGTATGCAGAGCTTAAATATTTTTATGACTGAAAAAGGACTGAGTAAGGGTGTAAGGGTATCAACGGAAAACTTTTCGGCTTACGATAATATCGAGGTCTATCCGATATACGCTGTCGAGAATATACTGCTTTAGTCAAGGTCAGGCGGGAAGATTCTTTCCGTAATTGTTCCGGGCTCAGATATTATCTTTTCAGAAAAATGCTCCGGTTGACAAATTAGAACAAAATCGGCATTTTTGTCAACCGGGCCGAAATCCGAAAAAGATATGTA
>SLFX01000051.1 GCA_007124045.1 Candidatus Delongbacteria bacterium
CCCGTATCAACAAGATGCCCCATAAGTGCAGTCACCACCGCCGAGCCGATCAGAATATAGATGAGCATATCGTTAAAATGCTTGAAAAATCTCTTTAGAATCCCTTCTTTTTCAGGATCGGGAAGCTTATTCAGGCCATGTTTCTCCAGCCTGTTTTTCGCATCCTCCGAACTCAGTCCGTTCTCATCAGAACCAAGATCGCTCAAAACATCTTCAAACGCGGCAGTGAAAGGTTTTTTAATTTCTGCTTTATTATTTTCTGTCATAAGGTTAGGCTCCCTGAGTAATTAAATGCACGCGTAAATTTAAGCTATTTTGACTATTTCGGCAAGTTGAGCCTCGAATTTCTTTACATCAAGCTTGAACTGATCCGTCACATATCTTGAGCGTTCGTAAGTACTCCTACCTCCCCAACTTGAGATCACAAATTGTGATCTCAAGTTCTGTATTTCTTGACTATTTAATACAAAAAATAAATCTAACGGAAATCTTTCACTATTTCTCTTAACAGCCTGATTTATAATTCTGGTCTCAACCCCGTACAATTCTGCCAGGTCGCTGTCCAGCATCACCTGAAATCCGCGGAGCGGATGTACCGCCCCCGGATCAGATCTTCATCCAACTTTTCTATCTTATTATCCTGCATACCCGCTCCCTTTCAACTTTTTTCAGTCTTTTTACTTTTACTTTATCTTTTTCAAGCTCACACTTCCCAGCAATGACTTCATCTGATTTATAGCGATCTGATTTAGCTTTACGAGCCTTTCACTCTGGGATAATCCCTGATCAATCAGAACAGAATTGATACTTTCCAGATTCGACAGAACAACGAGCTGTTCCAAAGTCGCATAATCCCGAATATTACCGTCTTTATCAGGATTTTTGACCCTCCATTCCTTTGCGGTCATCCCGAACATAGCAACATTGAGCATATCAGCCTCGTTTGCATAGATGTACTGAACCTGATAACCTGAAAGCTCCGGAGGAATAAGATTTACCTTTATCGCATCTGTATGTATCCTGTAATTGATCTTGGAAATCGTTCTCTGAAGGTTCCAATCGAGCTTTAGCCGTTTGTTTTCCTCTTCCTTTAAACGCTGGAATTCGACGATGAGATATAATTTGAACTCCGCGCTTATCCATGAAGCGAACTCAAATGCGATATCTTTGTGAGCATAAGTCCCGCCATATCTGCCTGCTTTAGATATTATGCCGACCGCTCCTGTTTTTTCTGTCCATTGTTTTGAAGTTAAAACGAACCCGTTACCCCCACTACTATTTTTAATATTACTGAATTCCGTAACATTAAAACGCGGATTGTTGAGCGTTTCCCAAAGTCCGATAAATTCTATTGAATATCTGTTACTTAGCCAATGAGATATTACCAGACCAGTGAGTTCAGGATTTTTGAATTTTGCGATATCCGTCAGGCTTATATAATCCTGCTCTTGTTTTGAGATGACCGATATCTCCTTTCCCATTACTTCGACCTTTTCTTTCTTCACACATTCCTCCGCTTTTTTCCCAAAATATAACATACGCAGAGGCTCATATAGTGACCATTTACTATTTTTTTTAAAATAAATTTTATATTATTCATTATTTTTAAATCACTTGAAACCGTTACCTTTAATCCACTGTATAACCCAAGCAATTTTGCGCATTTAGTTTTTGTAAAAATCCCCTTTTAATCGTATATTGATGATCGAATTAGGAATTTCTGTTAGATGGACTTAAAGACAGTTGAATATTATGGAAAGAATGCGAAGGCTGTTGCTGAAGTTTATGATTCAAGCAAGGGCGGGATCAGTCGCTATTTTTCTTCATCGTTCTTGCCTGAAAGCCGCATTCTTGATGTCGGGTGCGGGAACGGTAGGGATTTGAATATTCTTCTTTCGATGGGTTTTGATGCTTTTGGTATTGATGCATGTCACGAATTTGTTGATCTCTACGGCTCTTTATTTTCTGATCGGAGAGATCGGGTGAGTTTTGATAAACTGCCTGAACTTTCTACGGTACCGGACAAGTCTTTCGATGCTGTTTTGTGCTCTGCTGTTCTTATGCATCTTCCCGAAGAGCTTCTTTTTGACGCAAGTTTTTCTATCCGGAGGGTGCTTAAGGAGAACGGCAGGCTTCTTTTATCTGTTCCTTTATCAGGGCCGGAAGTTGACACTGAAAGCAAAAGAGATGAAAAAGGGAGGCTCTTTAATTGTATTGCTCCAGAAAATTTTGAGCTTATTTTTGATAGGATCGGCTTTAAGCTGATAAATAGATGGGATTCTGACGATTCATTAGACAGAAAAGAAAGAAAATGGGCTACGATGCTTTTCACTTTGGAAAATTCATCTGGCTCGCGTCCTATCGATACTATAGAGTCTGTGCTGAACCGCGACAAAAAGGTGGCTACATACAAGCTAGCTCTTTTCCGTGCTCTTGCCGATATTGCTTTGACGAGTTATAATTCGGTTCTTTGGGATCCAGACGGTAATGTTCTTGTATCTGTTTCAAAGATAGCTGATAAGTGGATCGAGTATTATTGGCCTCTTTTTGAACCGGAAAAAATGATTCCTCAGATTCAGGCTGAAACAGAAAATGGAAAACCTGTCGCTTTCAGATATTTATTAAGCGAATTAATTGATAAATACAGATACTCCGGAGGTTTGAGCGCGTTTTATGCTGATTTACGCAATAATGATTTGCAGGTCAATGTAGCGGAGATTTACAAAAAACTGATTTCAAAACTAAAAACAACGATCATTTCAGGACCGGTAACTTTTGCGGGAGGAGCAGGCGGAAATCCTGTTTTTGACTATGAAAAAGGTTATGTAAAAGTGCCGTTTTCTATCTGGAAAGAACTTTCACTTACAGGCCA
>SLFX01000045.1 GCA_007124045.1 Candidatus Delongbacteria bacterium
CTTTTACAATTGCTTCATACACTTTGGTTCTTCCTGTGACATCGTCGGATTTATATGTAAGCATCTCCTGAAGAACATGAACAGCACCGTATGCCTCAAGTGCCCATACCTCCATTTCTCCAAACCTTTGGCCACCGAACTGTGCCTTTCCACCCAAAGGCTGCTGCGTAATTAAAGAATATGGACCTATCGATCTTGCATGAAGTTTATCTTCAACCAAATGTGAAAGCTTAAGCATGTATGTAATACCTACAGTTACCTCCTGGTCGAATTTCTCTCCTGTAAGTCCGTCGTAAACTACTGTTTTTCCACTTGTAGGCAACCCTGCCTGTTTAAGTTTACCCTTCACATCAGATGGTAAAGCGCCGTCAAACACAGGCGTTATGTATTTTTCGCCGAGTTTCTTTCCTGCCCATCCCAGGTTTGTTTCAAATATCTGACCCGGATTCATTCGTGAAGGCACGCCTAAAGGATTCAGTATTATATCAACAGGAGTACCGTCCTCGAGATAGGGCAGATCCTCAACCGGTACTATTCTGGAAACAATACCTTTGTTACCGTGTCGGCCGGCCATTTTGTCGCCTATCTGGATCTTTCTTTTCTTAGCTATATAGACTTTTACAAGCTGGATAATACCCGGCGGAAGTTCATCTCCATAAAGCAGTCTCTGTCTGTCTCTCTGGTATTCAACATTAAGCTGATCGACAGCCATTGAATAGTTCATAATTATCTGACCGATCTTTTCATTGATATTTTCGTCGTCTGTCCAGTCAGTTCGAATATTTGAATCTTCTATGTTCAGTTTCCTGAAGGTCTCCTCTGCTACAGGATCGCCTTTGGAAAGAACAACAAGGCTGTTGCCTTTCTCTTTTTGAAGACACACAATGTCTTTTAATATTTCCTTTCCTTCCAGAAGTTCGAAAAGCTCCGATGATCTTTCATGTTCAAGAGAAGAAAGATCCTCATCGTATTTCTTCTTAAGTTTTTTCATCTCTTCTTTTTCTTTGCTCTTTTTCGAAGAATCTTTCTTCTTTCTGGAAAAAACCTTTGTTTCGATCACTATGCCTTTATCGCCGGGCGGAACTCTGAGAGATGCATCTTTTACCTCGCCTGCCTTTTCGCCAAAAATAGCTTTAAGCAGTTTGTCTTCAGGTGTCAGATTGACCTCACCTTTGGGAGTTACCTTTCCCACCAGGATTTCACCTGCGTAAACTTCCGCTCCAACTCTTATTATACCGTTGTCATTAAGATTTTTTGTGGCATCCTCGCTGACATTCGGTATTTCTCTGGTAAGTTCCTCTTCACCTCTTTTAGTTTCTTTAACGCTGGTATCATATTCCTTGATGTGAAGTGAAGTAAAAATATCCTCTTTTACCATTCTTTCGCTCAAAATGATAGCGTCTTCAAAATTATAACCGTTCCATGACATATATGCCGCAAGGACATTTTTCCCCAGAGCAAGCTCGCCGTTTTCGGTTGCCGCACCGTCGGCAATAATGTCGCCCGATTTTACCTTGTCACCTTCGTTTACCCGCGGAACATGATTAAGACATGTGTCCTGATTTGTCCTGAAGAATTTTACAAATCTGTAATATACCTCATCCGGATCTTTAGGATGGTCTTTTCTGGTTACCGTCACTATACACCCGCGGGCGTCTATTTGCTTTACCACCCCTTCAACCGTACACTCCACCATCGCTTTTGAATCTCTTGCAACCTTTTCTTCCATTCCCGTTCCAACTATCGGAGATTCAGTACGGAGCAATGGTACAGCCTGCCTCTGCATATTAGATCCCATAAGCGCCCTGTTGGCGTCATCATTCTCAAGGAACGGGATCAAACTTGCAGCCGCAGAAACAACCTGGGTTGGTGAGCAGTCCATAAAAGTAACCTTATCGTTGGTCTGAACGGGAAAATCACCCCTGTATCTTGTCAAAATAGTATCGGGTCGCAAAAAATTACCCTTTTCGTCAATAGGAGCGTTAGCCTGAGCGATAACATTCCTGTCCTCTTCATCGGCAGTAAGATAGTGGATCTCATTGGAAACCTTTCCTTTTTTGACTTTTCTGTAAGGAGTTTCGATAAAACCCATATCATTTACTCTTGCATAAGCCGCAAGGGATGATATAAGACCGATATTGGGCCCTTCGGGCGTTTCGATAGGGCAAAGTCTTCCGTAGTGAGTGTAATGAACATCTCTGACCTCAAAACCGGCCCTGTCCCTGGTCAGACCTCCGGCGCCCAAAGCAGAAAGTCTCCTTTTATGGGTTATTTCTGCAAGAGGATTTACCTGGTCCATAAACTGCGACAACTGATTCGTTCCAAAAAACGCATTAAGAACGCTCGAAAGTGTTTTAATATTTATCAAATCCGCAACCGCTAGTTCGTCTTCAGGTTTTGCCAGTGACATCCTTTCTTTGATCGTTCTGCTCATTCTGGAAAGAGCAACTCCAAATTGATTAGCGAGCTGTTCTCCGACTGTTTTAATTCTTCTGTTGCCAAGATGGTCAATGTCATCAACGATCTTCTTTCCGTTCTTAATCTCCAGAACCTCTTTAACTATGGATATTATATCGTAATCTGTTATCAGCGAAGTATCCAGATAGGTTTCATTCACCAGTGCGGAAATATCATATTTATCTTTTTCTTTGGGTTTATCCAGAGCTTTTACGATTTTTTCGGCAGGAAAAAGCTGATAGTTATCCTGTGAAACTTTAAGTTTTACCATCTTTTTTTTGCCCATGCTTTTAAAAAACGCAAGCATCTCTTCTTTTCTATGGTCAAGTTTCTGATTTATTCTGTATCTGCCGACTATACCGAGATCATACCTTTTATCGTCAAAAAACATCTTTTCGAAATGCTTTCTTGCGGTTTCAGTATCAGGCGGTTCAGTCGATCTCAGCTGCTCGTATATGTAAACGAGTGCGTCTTCCTGATTGGCAGTAATGTCTTTCGCGATGGTATTGAATATCAGATTAAACTTAAGTCTGTCGTCAATCTTGACAACACTTATGGTTTTAATATCACTTTCTGAAATATCTATCAAATTCTCTCTGGTGAGTTTGGTACCCGTGGGCAATACGGACAAAGAACTGTTCTGGTCTTTAGAATTTTTCTGACTGGTTACGGTAACTTCCTTAAAGAGTATTCTTCCTACCAGATCATCAATGTTTTTTGCAGATATTTTAACTTTCTCAGAGAGATTGAACATATTATAGATTTCTTCATCTGACGAAAAACCCAAAGCCCTCAGAAAAACTGTAACAGGAAATTTTTTCTTTCTGTCTATATATATCTGTATTGAATCGTTTATAGTAGTCTCGAACTCCAGCCACGAACCTCTGAAAGGAATGATCTTGGCAGAGAAAAGCGTGGTCGAATTCGGGTGAACTCTGGAACTGAAAAAAGCTCCCGGTGACCTGTGAAGCTGAGTTACTATGACCCTTTCAGCACCATTTATTATAAAAGTTCCTTTTTGACTCATCATCGGAACTGTGCCGAAATAAGTCTCGGATTCAATTGTCTGCCTGTATTCTTCCGATTCGTCATCTCTCTTGGACAACCTGAGTCTGACTTTTAGCGGTGCACTGTATGTTGCACCTATTTCCTGACATTCTACAACCGAATACTTTGGCTGTCCTACGGAATAGTCAATATACTCAAGAAGATATCTCTCTCTTGTGTCTGTGATCGGGAAAGAGTTTTTAAAAGCATGATCCAAACCTGACTTAAAATACTTACTTTCCTTGTTAGATGATTTTTTTAAGAACTTCTCGAAAGAATCAAGCTGAAGGTCAAGAAGATTGGGCATCTCAAGCACTTCACTGATCCTCGAAAAACTAATTCTTTTGTCTTTGTTCTGGTTTTTTTTCAAACCTGACCCTCCTGTCTTTTTAAAATTAAAAGACTCCTGCATGATAAAAAAATAAAAAGCCAAACATGCAAACCAGTGTTGTTATGTTTAGCTTTTTTTCGGTGAACATTATTCACTCTCAGTTTTATTTTAGTGATCAAGACGGAGTAATACACCCCTCAATAAGACGGTAAAAAGTTATTCGACAGAATAACTTTTTACCCGCCGGGCTTCTTCCGGGAATCAAATCCCAGATTATTTAAGGTCTGCCTGACCGCCAACTTCTTCGATCTGAGCCTTAATTTTTTCAGCATCGTCTTTTGGCAGTTCGCTTTTAATTGTACTCGGACATTCATCAACAAGCGCTTTCGCTTCTTTAAGACCGAGACCTGTTATCTCCCTGACCACTTTGATAACCTGTATCTTTTTATCGCCAGAAGAAAGAAGAACAACATCAAAATCAGTTTTTTCGTCTTCTTTTGCTTCATCACCTGCTCCTGCAGGTCCGGCAGCCATCATAGTAGGCGCGGCTGCTGTAACGCCGAATTTTTCTTCTATCGCTTTCACGAGTTCGGACAGCTCCATTGCTGTCATTTTTTCCAGTTTGTCAAGTATTTCCTGCACGAATTCCTCCGGTACATTTATTTTAATTTTTTTCCGATTCTCTGGACTCTTTTAATGCATCAAGCACTCTGGCAACTCTAGCCATCGGCTCGTTAAGAACATTTGCGATCATAGACAGAAGCACTTCTTTTGACGGAAGATCTTTGATCACTGACATTTTATCTGCGCCGTAATACTCATTTTCAAACAAACATCCTTTGATCTCCAGCTTCTTGTTCTTTTTGGCAAAATCAAAAAGTACTTTTGCCGGTGCAGCAGGATCGGCATACGCAAATGTAAGCGAATTAGGTCCTTTTAAAATTTCTTCAAAATTCTCTTTATAGCTGTTGCCCTCAAGAGCTCTAAGAACCATTGTGTTTTTAAAGACCTTCATTTCAGATTGCTGATCTCTGAGTTCTTTTCTAAGCCTGGAAATGTTTTCTACATCTATTCCGTCATATCTGGTAACATAAAATGCTGAAGATTTTCCCAGCTTTGTTTTTATTTCATCGATCACTTTCTGCTTTTCAATCGTTTGCTGCTTTACTACATTTTCCTGATTCATTATCTTTCTCCGTTCAAGTGGATTTTATCGGAACCAGATCAGCCGATCTGGGCAATAACCGAGTTTTTTTCTATATCGTATCCCAGTCCCATCGTTGAAGACAGCGTTATTTTCTTCAGATATGTACCTTTAGCTGCTGAAGGTTTTAGAGATATTATTTTTTTTATAAACTCCAAAAGGTTCTCTTCTATCTGTTGTTCAGAAAAGGACACCTTTCCTATCGCTACATGAACAATACCCTTTTTTTCGGTCCTGAAATCAATCTTTCCGGCTTTTACTTCTTTTACCGCTGTAGCAACATCATTTGTAACCGTACCGCTTTTAGGATTCGGCATAAGGCCTCTTGGACCCAGAACCTTTCCAAGCCTTCCTATCTTGGCCATCATATCCGGAGTCGCTATGACAACATCAATGTCTGTCCATCCGTCGTTTATCTTCTGAACATACTCTTCAAAACCGGCATAATCAGCACCGGCATCAAGAGCTTCTTTGGCTTTTTCTTCCATTGCAAAAACTAAAACCCTGACCTCTTTTCCTGTTCCGTGAGGAAGAGAGACAACGCCTCTCACTATCTGATCCGCATGTCTGGGATCCACTCCCAGGTTAACCGACACCTCAACAGATTCGTCAAACTTGGCCGTAGCGTTTGATTTGCATAAGCTTACAGCATCCTTATAGGGAAGCGCCTTTCTCTTAGGTGCTGACTCAAGCATTCTGTTTATTCTTTTTGTTTTCTTCATTAGATCCTGTCCCCAATGATAATCTTTTTATTGTTAACCCCGTTGAAACGCTCCGGCTATATCGCGCTTGACGGAAATTTGTGATACTTATTTTTTGACGGTAACACCCATACTTCTGCAGGTTCCTGTGATAATATTCACCGCGGCATCAATATCGTTAGCATTAAGGTCTTCCATCTTCTTGTTCGCAATATCTTCAAGCTGAGCCCGTGTAATAGAACCGACTTTCTTAACATTCGGTTCGGGCGATCCTTTTTCCAGCTTCAGAGCCTTCCTGATAAGTACAGAAGCCGGAGATGTCTTCATTATGAATGTGAACGATTTGTCCTGATAAACAGTTATAACAACAGGAATAATATCGCCCTTCTTGTCCTGGGTTCTTGCGTTGAAGGTTTTGCAAAATTCCATTATGTTCACTCCCTTCTGACCGAGCGCCGGTCCGACGGGAGGTGCCGGAGTAGCGGCCCCTGCGGGCAGCTGAAGCTTTATAAAGCCAATTACTTTTTTTGCCATAATTACAGCCTTCTAAATTAAGTTATTACTCATATTTTACCTGAAGAAAATCCAGATCGACAGGAGTACTCCTGCCAAAGATCGTTACCATTACCTTGAGTCTCTGTTTTTCTTCATTTATCTCACTTATAGTTCCGCTAAAGTCGGTAAAAGGCCCGTCAACGATCTGAACATAATCCCCGATCTTATAAATATTCTCCACCTTCTCCTTACCGATGGAAGCTCTGGCCTTTTCGAGCATTCTGTCCACTTCTCTTTTTGAAAGTTCCTGAGGTTTATTCTTGGGACCGACGAAATTGAGGACTTTTGAATTATTTATAAGGAAATGCTCTATCGTTTTTGTAAGGTGACAGTTTACGAACAGATATCCCGGATAAAACAGCCTCTGTTTCTTGACCTTTTTTCCATTTTTCATCTGAACTACTTCTTCAAGGGGTACGAAAACTTCTGAGATATCACTGTTGTAGCCAAGTCTTTCCGCTTCGCTCTCGATAAACTCTTTAGTTTTCAGCTCCTCGCCTGTCAGCACATGAAGTATGTACCAGTTACCGCTCAATTTTTTTCCTCAGATTTGTTTTTGACCTTTCAGATTAAGTGTCCGCATCATTTAATTGATCAGGAATTTTATCAACCAGTTCAGTATCTGATCCGACGCAAAAATGATCAGCACCAGAATCAGAGAAAGAGCTATTACAACTTTCGTCTGTACCCACACTTCCGCTTTTGACGGCCAGGTGACAAGTTTCATCTCTTTTACTACTGACCTGATAAATTCTATAGCTTTTTTCATCTTAACCCCTGGTTAATTTAGCAGGCGATGAGGGATTCGAACCCCCGACACCCGGTTTTGGAGACCGGTGCTCTAACCGGACTGAGCTAAACGCCTGTTATCGTTCTATTTCGTTTCTTTATGCGGTGTATGCTTTCTGCAGAACTTGCAGAATTTTTTAAACTCCACCCTTCCTGAATGTTTTGATTTGTTCTTGTCAGTATTGTAGTTCTTCCTTTTACACTCACCGCATGCAAGTATTACCATATCCCGCATTTTATGCTCCAGTTTTTTATTTCAACATGCTTACTAGCAGACTTGAACTGCTGACCTCTTCCTTACCAAGGAAGTGCTCTACCGCCTGAGCTAAGTAAGCCTATATCAAAGAACAAAAAGAGCAAGCTGTTATTTCAAGCTTGCTTCCTTTTATTCAGAAGAGCGGGAGACGAGACTCGGACTCGCGACCCTCAGCTTGGAAGGCTGATGCTCTACCAACTGAGCTACTCCCGCATTTTGTGGGCCAGGATGGGTTCGAACCACCGTAGGCGTACGCCAACAGATTTACAGTCTGCCTCCTTTAGCCACTCGGACACTGACCCACAATATGCTAATAGAGGGACTCGAACCCCCGACCGGCTGATTACAAATCAGCTGCTCTAGCCAACTGAGCTACATTAGCATTTTCGGACACCAAATTTATGAAATTAAAAATATATTGTCAAGCGATATTTTTGTGATTTTATACAAATTTATCCGATGCCAGACCATCAATTGGCAGATCTGACTTTTTTTCTGTACTCCCTGCCGCCGTAACTAATAACAATTTCAGATTCAGATATGGATAATATCTCCATATCGCCGGTGGGAAAATTGATTCTCGTCATTATCTCTTCTTTCTCTACGGGTCTGTTCTGTCTTTTTTGTGAATAAACCATAGTTTCGATAACATCGAGATATTTTAGAGCTGTATTTTGATCATGCTCGGTCCTTGCCCTGTTGTTATATATAAACAGAACTAAAATTGCCACAAACATAAGTGAATAAAATATCAGCTTCACACTGCTTTTTTTCTTTCCGGGAACATCCTTATCTGTGCTTTTGCTTTTTGACCCTAAGATCCGACCTTTAACAACACTTCTTTTCAGCTCTTCAAAATCACTCTTATAAAATTCCCCCGAAATCATACTGTCGGCTTTTTGTAAAAGAACTGATGCATTAGAATAATTTTTGGCTTTGACTATCATCTTAAAATCAAATATATCTTTCTTTTTTTGAACCTCCATCTGGTCAGTATTAAACTTGTCCAGGTTGAGGTTGTATAATGTCCCTGTTCTGTTAGCCTGTTCCAAAAGACTCTTTACTGCATCATTGACATCATCCCAGTCTTCCAGCCATATTCTGGTTCTTAATGATTTGAGTTTCTTTTTTAAGTTACCCGAAATGATTTTCTCTTTATGTACCGCAATATCGCTAAGTTTTACATCAATGACATCAAGAAGATCTCTTGCATCCTCGAATTTCTCATACGACTGGCTATTCATGATCTTTTCTATTTCAGCGAACTGTTCCTGAATTTCTTTTTTTTCTTTGGGTGAAAAAAACTCAGCAGATTTTTCAAATGCTCTGTGAAGAATATCTATCTTCTGAACCAGCTTGCGATATGATCCTTCGTGTTTTTTAAGGTTCGTTTCAATAAGCAGCTCAAGTTCTCTAAAAATTTTATCTGACAGCTTCAAAGAAAAAAGTGATCCATCCGAAAAAATTGTTTTGAGCTTGCTTATTCTTGAGTTTATCTGTCTTCTCAGTACGGAATCAATGAGTTTTGTTTCTTTTATATACTTATTCAACAATTCTTCGGCTTTCTCAATAAGCTCGGATGATTTTTTGTTTTCAGAATAATTTATCGCCTCAAGACATGATTCAGCTTCTTTCATTATCAATTTGACATCTTTTTCAAAATCTGAATACGGCTCAACGAAGTCCCATGAGATTCTTTCCTTCAGTATCTCAAATCTTTTCAGGTTTGAAACATAGTACTTGTTATAATCTTCGTTGTTTCTTTCAATGATTACTTTCAGGCCGGTTATTAAATTTCCGGAGTTTCTATACCCAAAAATACTGTCTCTCGCATATAAAGACTCGATCTCAGACAGTATTTTTTGACATTCAGTTGAATAATTTTCGTCTCTTACACGGTATTTTTGCCGGTTATACTCAATCATCAGTGCTTTCCGGCACAGGTATTGAGTTTTCAGCTTTTGACTCCATCTCATGCGCTTTTACTGAAACGCCCAGCTCGGACAACATGGCTGATACTTTTTCTCTTTCCTCTTTTCTGAGTTTTTCGAAATATGTTTGAAGTTCTGATTTAATCTCTTTAAAGTCATCGTCTAAATCAGCCTTTAACGCATAAAAGAAATCGAATCTTGCTACAGCTTCGTCAAGATATGCAACAGCTTTATCAGCATCGTTCTTTGCCGCATAAAATTTCGACAAGTTGTAATAAGTTTCCGGGATACCTAAAAATTCTTCATCGGCCGATTTCTGCAGATAGTCAACAGCCGCATCAAAATCTCTTTTAAGGTAGAACAGCCATGAGATCATAAAATCACTGAGTGCTTTGAGGTAATGATCCTCGATCTCTTCGGAGAATTTTTTGGATTTTAAAAACGCTTCAACTGATTTTTCCGGATCAAAAAAAGAAGTTGGTCTGTGATAAATAAGACCTAGAAGAAAATGGGCAAATGGATTTGCTTCGTAAGTTTCAAGACCGGACTCCAGTTCTTCTTTTGTATCTGAAAACAGTTTGTGATCAGAAGGGTTTTCAAGGTATTTTTCGTAAGATTCAAGACACTTGGCGAAAGACTCAAAAATATTTCCCTTTTCCGCAAAAATCATTGAATCCTTTATTATCTCAAGGCTTTTAATGAGCTCTCCTGATTTCAATTCGTCCAGAAAAATAATGTCCAGAAGCTCAATAGAAAATGCCGAACCGGTATTAGAAAAACTGAGTTTCCCGTTCTGCTGCATGTTCACAAATCTGGCCTTCATCAAATCCGTTAAAGCCGGCTTTTCTTCTGATGCGACGAGCACAGTATTCAGGTCATAGTCCTCAACCGATCTTTGCAGAATGTCTGCTTCAGCAAATTCATGAAAACCCTCATTGTTTGCCGACCCGATCTTGTTTATACCCTTAAGATTGATTTTTTTTAATCCCTTATCCGGGATTCTGCAAAAATAATTCTGCAACAGAAACTCTTTATAGGTCTGCCCGGAGTTTACAGAAAAAGGTTTTAAAAGCATGTCTCTCCCCCGTCTATTTGCCAAAAAAGCTAAAGATAAAGCTACACCAAATTTATAATTATGGCTATTTAAAGTCAAGAAAAAACTTTCGAAAAAAATGCAACATCACCATTTTTTTGCTTTTCCGATTTTTTTTTATTATCATTCAGCCTGCATTAACGAAGAATAGGTTATGAAAAAACGCTCACTGATCATATTCAACGATACTGTTGTAGCCACAGCAGGCACGCCTGTTACCTATGAAAGGGAAGCCGATGATCAAAAGGAGTATCGGTTCACCGATATGAGAAGCGGACTGACCGCTTCACTTTTTTGCGAAGATATTGAACTGATAGAAAACCCCAATATTTATGTAGAGATCTTCTAAAAATCAGTCTTTTTGAAAACATATAATGATACGGCCAGAAACATTGTGCCGGATAGAAAAGCTGCGATGGGAATATTTGCTGAGACATCTTTGCCCGTATGAAA
>SLFX01000012.1 GCA_007124045.1 Candidatus Delongbacteria bacterium
GAACTCCGTGAATCCACAAAGAAATATGACCGGATTCATGAAAGGTATGATCTGATAACTGAAAACATTACAGATGTGATATTAACTACCGATATGCAGGGAAGAATAACCTATGTAACACCGTCAATACAGGCTTATCTGGGATTGGAACCGGAAGATGTAGAAGGGAAAAAAATAGGCGATTTCCTTTCAAAAAGATCTGTGAGGCTCTTGAACAGAGATATTATTTACAGGAGGCAGAATCCTGAAAAATTCAGAGAAGTCACCACGAACGAGATAGAAATAAAGTCAGCTGACGGACACAGTAAGTGGATAGAGCTGAAAATGATAGGATATACCAAAAAAGGGCAGCAGAGGGGTTATCTCGGTGTGTTCAGAGATATAACGCAAAGGCGCAAAACAGAAAGGTCCCTCAAATTTCAGAGTGATGTTCTCTATAACATTTCCGATGAGATCAATATTGTTGATCTTGAAGGTAAAATTCTTTATGTCAACAAAGCTGTTTTGAAAGATCTTGACATGACAAAAGAGGAACTTTTGGGAAAAACCAGATCTGTTCTTCTTCCCGATCCTGAGTATAACATTACAAAGGAAGACATTATCAGGCGGGTAAAAAAAGAAGGACACTGGGAGGGAATTGTCGGCAACTATCTGCCTGACGGAAGAAGAAGGATAGTGTCAACAAGATCAAAGCTGATCTACGACGAGAACGAACACCCGATAGGTATTGTTTCGATATCAACAAATATAACAAAAAAGATAGAGATCGAAAAAGAGCTGAAAGACAGCGAGCATAAGTATAGAATGGTCATATCCAATGTATCGGATGTAATATGGACATCGGACAGGGATTTCAATATCAATTTTATAACGAATTCAGTGGAAAAACTTCTGGGGTACACTCCGGAAGAGGTAATGAGGCTGAAAAATACTGAATTTATGAGTCCCGATACAGTAGAAAAGCTTGACAAAATAATTTCAAGACTGAAAAACAAGAACAGCCACTCTTACATTAATTTTCCGATCGCTTTTAATGTGGAACTCATCTGTAGAAACAGGTCGAGAAGATGGGCGGAGGCCAAGATCAATCCTGTCATTGAAGAAGGGGAGCAGTTGAGCGGATATGTGGGAGTGTGGAGAGATATTACAAGTTTTGTTGAAACAACTGAAAGAAACAAAGCTCTTGAAGAAAGGCTGTCGCAGTCAGAAAAAATGGAAGCACTCGGAAGACTCGCGGGTGGAGTAGCCCATGATCTTAACAATGTACTTACCGGAATAGTGGCCTATCCTGATCTTCTGCTTTTAAAACTGCCGGAAGACGATCCTATCAGAAATAAAGTTATCGCTATCAAAAAAAGCGGACAGAAGGCTGCAGCCATAGTTGAAGATCTGCTTTCCCTCTCCAGGCGCGGGGTAAATAAATTTGTTCCGCTCGCAGTTAACCAGATTTTAAAAGATGTACTCAATTCTCCGGAGATAGAAAAACTTAAAACATATCATCCTGAAGTTCAGATAAATTTTGATGAAGGTTCGGATGTCCCTGCAATATCAGGAGCCGAATATCAGTTGTCAAAGGTGCTTGTAAACCTTTTGACAAATGCCTCGGAGGCAATGCCTTCAGGGGGCAGTATTTATGTCTCTACAAGATTCGAGAGTTCATCTGACGGGACGCTGAAATACAAAAATATTCCTGACGGCGATTATGCTGTAATTAGTATTTCTGACGAAGGAATGGGCATATCCAAAGAAGATCAGAAGAGGATATACGAACCGTTCTTTACAAATAAAGTTATGGGTAAAAGCGGGACAGGTCTGGGAATGGCTGTTGTTTGGGGAACGGTTCAGGATCATGACGGTTATATTGAACTGTCCAGCAAGCTGGGTCAGGGTACGATATTTGAGCTGTATTTTCCGGCTTTATCGGAATCTGATGATTTCGAGACAGAAATAGAAGAAATGTCAGGATATAAAGGTAAAGGTGAAAGAATACTTGTTATTGACGATGAAAAGGTACAGCTGGAAATTGCAGAATCTCTTTTCAGAGAGCTGAACTATAAAGTAAGAACCCTCTCCGATCCGCAAAAAGCCATGGACGAGATAGATGATTTTATGCCCGACCTGCTGGTTTTGGATATGATACTTTCTGATAAAACCGACGGACTGGATGTCTATCAAAAAGTTAAAAAAACATACCCCGAGTTAAAAACAGTTATTATAAGCGGTCACTCCGAAGGCGATAGAGTAAAAGAAGCACTTAAGTCGGGAGTAAAAGAGTTCATTCCCAAGCCATATACTATTGAAGAGATCGGAAGGACAGTCAGGAGAATAATTGAAGGCTTGTGATGGATAATAAAGATCGCGGTTTCGAAAAATATCTTGGCCTCAAAAGAAAAAAACTTACCGAAGATGATTATATAGAGGGTATTCTTTCCGGAAACAGGGTGATACTTGCGAGAGCTATGTCACTTATCGAAAGTAAAAGAGAAGACGATAACGAACTGTCTAAAAGAATAATTGACAAATGCCTTCCCCATTCAGGAAGATCCGTCAGGATAGGCGTAACAGGTGTACCCGGAGCCGGAAAAAGTACTTTCATCGAGTCTTTGGGCCTGTATTTACTGACACAGGATAAAAAAATTGCTGTTATGGCGGTCGATCCCAGCTCCAGCAGAACAGGCGGCAGTCTGATGGGGGATAAGACAAGGATGGAAAGACTTTCCGGTCATAACGATGTATTCATAAGGCCTTCCGCCACATCAGGTTTTCTTGGTGGTGTGAACAGAGCTACCCGTGAGGTTATCATACTTGCGGAAGCAGCGGGATATGAAATAATTCTGATCGAAACTGTCGGGGTGGGTCAATCTGAGATCATGGTGCATTCCATGGTCGATTTTTTCCTTCTTCTCCAGATAGCCGGAGCAGGCGATGAACTCCAGGGTATTAAGAAAGGTATAATGGAAATGGCAGATGCTATAATTGTTACAAAAGCCGACGGTGACAACATACAAAAAGCGGAAATGTGCAAAAAAGAACTTGAGAACGCGATACATTATTCACCTCACAGGGATGACGACTGGAATGTTCCCGTGCTGACAGTATCTTCTATCGAAAACAGATCTGTTGATGAGGTGTGGAAGTTAATAAATAAATATACTGATAACATGAAAGAGAACGGACTTTTTTTACAAAAGCGCAAAGAACAGACTGCTGAATGGATGAGGTTCACTATTGCAAAAAACCTTGAGTATGAATTTTATAACTCGCCTGCTGTAAAAGAAAGACTCCGGGAGTTGAAATCATCTGTTCTTGAAGGAAAAACATCACCTGTTTCCGCCGTCGAACATCTGATCTCTCTATTTAGAGGAAATGCAGGGTCTTAATATGAAATTTATTTTACTTTTGATCTTCAGTTTATCGCTTTATTCACAAACATCCGTTTTTACTGTAAGGATGCTTTTTATCAGATCTGACAGGCCTGAAGTTGTCACAAAGATAAATGCTTTTGCCACAGCTCTGGAAAATCAGCTCAATTCGTATAACTGGGATTTTCCCCATAATGATTTTGAAAGAATTGAGACCAATATCAATATAAATATCGAAAAAATTGTTTCAGGAAATACTTTTTCCGGTATGATAACGGTAAGCAGCGGTCCTGCTTCAGATCAAAGATATTTCGTTCCTCTGAGTAAAAATATTTTTTTTACGGAACGGGATCTCAATTTTGTTATAGATTATGATAATGATCCAAAACTGGAGAACAATATTCCCGGGTCAGTGGAAACACTGGTAATGTTCTATTCCCTGTTGGCGATGGGAGAGAATTTCGACAGATTCTCATTTACGGACAGGCCGAATTTCAGGCTTGAGGGAGATTTTTATTATCAGCAGATGTATTCAATGGAGAATATACTGACCGGCGCAGGCGACAGAAGGGACTGGGACAGACGACTCGAGCTGATCAATACTTACAGAATGGAAAGAAATACAGGACTGAGAAGATTGAATGCTCTTATGTATAATGCGGTATATTTTATAAATACCGGCAAAAGTCCCAGGGCAAAACTTTTTATTGAACCGATAAAAGAGATAATCGGGTCGGATCTGAATATAACTGAAGACTTTTTTACGCGGAATTTTTATGCGCTGGCCGAGATATTTGCCACCGGAACTGAGGAGGATATGGCTTTTCTGATAGGAAAAGATCCTTCCCGGGAGGCCTTTTATAAGAACAGGGCCGGCAGATCCGGACGCACAGGTCAAACCAGGTAAGACCTGATATTTGTCATATACTTTTTTTTCAGTCTGAAATATATTCCAAATTTACATGAAAAGTTAAACAAACTCTAAAATTGAGACGGAGGAGCGATCAAATGAGAAAAAAAATTAAATATCTGCTGCTTACAGTACTTCTGACTGCTGTTCTGATGATAGTATCATGCGACAGAGATGTTACAAAGCCCGATGATGGCGTTAAGGAAGTGAATATTGAATTGATCTATAATGATACAGACACTTTATTCCGCAGAGGAGAAACTTCAGGAACGGTTCTGATTGAAGAGGGAGTGCATTTTGCCGAAATTGAAATTGTCGGAGGCAGTTCTCTTTATAAGCTCGAACTGAGAGCCGGATCGGGACAGGCAGGAAGAGTCATAAGAACACTGAACGATCCAAAAAAAGGAATTAACAAAGTAGAATTCTCGTACTTTGACTTTCCTGTACTTCAAAGCAGCGATCCTCAGGAGTTTGATATTAAAGCGGTTCTTTACGATACATCCGAGAACACCTATTTATCTTCTGAAGTTGAATCTTATGTAAAAAAAGCATATCCCTACGATCATTTTTTCAAAGAAGTCGGTATCGTATTCGATATTGATGATACAGATTTGTCGAACGGAAGGGATCTGAGAGAACTGAACGGAAAACTGTCATTCGTCCAGTTCGGATTCAAAGGATGTTTGAGTTGCGTTGAAGAGGCGCATTCAATGAAAGAAATGTACGAGGACCCCGATTACGATACGGATTATTTTACTCATTCTCTGTTCGGAAGGATGTATGACGACGCTGACGATTTCAGGGATTTCAAGGCATTGAACAAACTGCCGTTCGACTGCTTTCTTGACGAGCCCGGTGACCACGCCAGAACTTTTTTCTCATCATACACCGGTGAGCATATCGATACTGCAGTTCTGGCCATTCTTCCTTCCGGTGAAATACTTAAAGCGCATTACGGAGATCAGTTTCATGACTGGGTAAGATCACTTTACAACGAGCTTTTTTCCGTAAATAAATAAGAGGTTCTGATGAAGAGATCATTATCTGCCGTTTTACTGTATCTATGTTCGGTCGTTCTTTACGGCACGGGATACAATATTGTGAATGAAGCATCTTTCGGTCTCGGAAGAGAATGGGGCGGAACCGAAAAAAATATAAAAATAGATAAGATGTATTTCGAAAACCGTACCGACATAGATCTGTTTCGAGACAATGTAACAGCATTTCTGCGTCTGCAAGCTGCTGATCCGGGAAGGAACAATGAAAGCGAAAAAGGGTTAACCCGGTTCAATATTGGATATGCAAATCAAGGTTTCTCTGTACGGGCCGGGGATAATTTTGAGTATTTCGCAAGGGGAGTGGTTCTCGGCCTCAGAGAGTCCTCAGCCGATTTTTTTGACAGTAGTGTACGCGGCGGGAGTATCGGGTACTCGGGAGAGTTTTTTTCACTGAAAGCCATAGGAGGGAAAAGTTATTTCCAGTATATCGACGATCTTGATCCTTTAAAACCGTCTATAGCTCAGTTCGACAATATTGTTTTAGGTTCAGAACTTATTTTGCCGCTTAGTGATTATTTCGGATTTGAGGATTTATATTTTGCCGCCGGAGGATCTTTTCTTTTCATTGAAGGTGATGACTCGACTCCGGAAGACCAGTATCTGTATGGCGAGATGTTCATCAGAGAAACTTCCATAACAGGATTCAGTTTTGAGGCTGAGGCTTTCGGCCTGGAGCTTTTTACTGAATATGCTCTGAAGGAGACAAAAAGAACTCCCGTTCAGACAGGATGGGCTAACTATACTTCTCTAAGTTATTCCAGAAGAGGATTCGGAATTGACCTTGAGTTTAAGGATTATTATAAATACGGCGCTAACCCTAACGATCTTATGTCGCCTTTCACCCCTTATCAGAATGTTCCGGAACTCAATGTCGTACATTCCTCAAACCTTTTGAACACACATCCTCACATTGTAAATGCAAATGACGAGATCGGATATAAGCTTTCAGTAACGCTTGTCCCCTCGCGCGGCAGCGAGATACGGGCGTACGCCGCTCTGGCATCCATGCACGACGGGAACAGCTTTTTTCCGTCATTTTCCGACAATCTCCTTCCTCACAGGGATATCTGGGCAAGCTGGTCTTACTCATCAGATAACTTTTCTCTAATGCTCGGCGGCGGACATTTTATTGATTCGCCTTTGTCAAAGGGTTACAACCTTCTGATAGCCAAAGGGATAGAAACTGCCGAAGATGTATATTCAGATACAAGGAACACTGTTTCAGCAGAATACGGATTCAGGGCAGGAAACAGATACGGAGCGGTTCTCAAAGCAGAATATCAGAAGGTTCACAACAGTTTTTACGATAAGAACTATGAGGATATTTTTGGGTCAGTGGAATTTTCGGTTCACAACATCGGGTACTTAAATCTGTCGGTAATATCAACGACTGACAAAGTGCCTTCCGGATCACCGTCCGATTGGATCGGTATAGAGGCGGGTTTTGACATTCTTAACAACCATAAAATCAGCATTTTCTACGGTAGGGAAAGGGCAGGTATTAAATGCGCGGGAGGTTCCTGCAGGCAGGTGCCGGAATTCGACGGTTTCAGGATAGGACTGACTTCATATTTCAATTAGATCTACAAAAAACAGGTTGCTTTTAGTCAATATTATCCTTATATTTGCACACTTGAAATAATTAAGATAAACTTTGGAGCTACTGATGAAAAAAGATATTCATCCAAAATATGAAAAAGCGACTGTTTCATGTGTTTGCGGAAACTCATTTGAGAACAGGACCACGGTGGGGGACATTAAGGTCGAGATATGTTCCAAATGCCATCCGTTCTATACCGGCAAGTCAAGAATACTTGATACGGCGGGAAGAGTTGACAGGTTCATGAAAAAATACAAGATCGAAAAAAAGGACGAAGAGTAGATTTTGTCATAGGAATAGTATCAAAAAAAGCGCATATTACAATGCGCTTTTTTTTTAACTTCGGATGGAGATGAAAAAACATGAAAGATGAAAAGATAAACATAGGCGGACAGGCAGTTATCGAAGGCGTAATGATGCGGTCGCCCGAATATGTATCTACCGTCATAAGAAGAGCGGACGGAAGTCTTGAGACCGATACGAAAAAATTTATTCCTCTGACTAAAAGGGTAAAAGGTTTGAATATTCCCGTTCTTAGAGGAGCGCTCGGTCTTTTTGAAATGATGAAGCTCGGTATCGGGACACTGAACTGGTCGGCGGACAGAGCTATAGAGGACGAAAAAGCCGCAAAAGGGCAGAAGGTTTCCGAAAAGACATTTACCGGCAAAGTACTTGATGCTCTGGGAACTTCGGCAGTTCTGATAATAGCTCTCGGATTATTTATGTATATACCGTACAAACTTACGGGTATGCTGGAAAAAATCAGCGAAAATCAGTTCCTTTTCAATCTTCTGGCAGGTATTATAAGGACAGTTTTCATGGTTATGTATATGTATTCAATAAGTTTTATGAAGGATGTCAAAAGGCTTTTTCAGTATCACGGAGCGGAACACAAGGCCATCGCAGCATTCGAAAAAGGACTTGATATTGAACCGGAGAATGTAAGAGCGCAGAGCAGATTTCACCCGAGATGCGGAACCAGTTTCATTCTTATCGCCGCGATCATCACCATTTTGATCTTTTCGTTTTTTGACAGTTTTTATTATATTTTCTCAGAGTACCGTAATATATTTGAAAGGATAGGCGTTCATCTGCTTTTCCTTCCGGTAGTGGCCGGAGTGTCATTTGAACTGCTCAAGCTTTCTGAAAAATATATGCATTTGCCTCTGGTAAAACTGCTGATAAAACCCGGAATCTGGCTTCAGCACATTACCACGAATGAACCTGACGATGACCAGATAGAAGTTGCAATAGAATCGGTGAAGAGGGCGACCGCATATTTGAATGTCAAAGAAGATGAGGAGGAAGCGGAATGAAGAGGTTAGCATTAGTGGTTTTTGTCATTCTTTTTCCGTTTTGCCTTTTTCCGCAGCTGACGAGCGGTACGGATTATTCGGTTATTACCGAAGTTGAAGCACCGCAGGCTTTTACGGGGTTTGTGCTTTATAATGAAAGGTCGGAATCATTGTGGAACGCAGGTTCGGAAACAGGCAGTTCTTTCAGCGCAAAATCGGAAATGGTCGGTTTCGGGTACGGATTATTCTTTTCCTATCCGGCAAAAAGTGACATTATAACGCTTTTCTCGGCTGAGCATATGTATAGAGATATTACATCATCCGCAGTAATTACAGATCAGGACGGTATCCAAGGGCTTAAGATCCCGTCTGCAAATTTTCACGAAATTTCTGTTTCTTTTTCGGCGATGGCAGGCAGGAATTATGAAGCGGGAGCAAGATTACTTCACTTTAGCGGAGAGACTTTAAGGTCTAATCAGATCGGTTTATACGGTTCTTACAGAGTGTATTCAAACCGCAACAGATATTTGGGCATAACCGCGGAAGTTGCATCAGAGGGAAATGAAGTTATTACAGACAGTCTAATGATTCATGCTCTTTCCATACCTGCTTTTTCCGCAGGGATAAATACAGGATTCGGGCCCGAGGAGGCATTTTACGGGGCGGAAATTTCATATCTTTCATTTCATGCTTCATCTGTACGGGATGAAACTCAGGGATATATGAACGCAAAATTTTATTACGGAAGATCATTCAGGGAAGCAAAGGCCCGCATTTATGTCGAAGCGGGAGGAAATATTTCAGATGAGTTTTCCGCGCCCGCAGTCAGACTACCGTTATTCTATTACAATATCCTTTTTGGCACTGAACTTATAGAAAGAAGGCTCAATATCGACATAGGGTGGAATTACGGAATATACAGAACTATGATTTCCGATATGAAAGAAATGGACGAACTAAATGATCATTTTAATATTTCGGGTATAAGCGATGATTCCGGGTCGTATAAATTCAGTATTAAACTTACACTGAGGCTTTAGTTAATGAAAGAGAGTAAAGAGAAAAAATATTTCGAGCTTGTTAACAATATAAAAATTCTGACCGAAGGCGAAGACGATGTTATCTCGGTAATGTCAACAATTTCGTGTGAGGTTTTTCAGACATTCGATCACTTCAACTGGGTCGGTTTCTACAGAGCCGTCGGCAACGATAAGCTCAAAGTTGGACCGTATCAGGGCGGACACGGCTGCCTCGTCATAGACTACGGCAGGGGAGTGTGCGGCCGGTGCGCAAGGGAGAGGGCGGTTCAGATCGAGAACGATGTCACGAAACTCCCATACCATATAGCCTGCTCATCCGATACCAGATCCGAGATCGTTCTGCCCGTAATAAAAAACGGCGAACTTCTCGCCGTTTTTGACATAGATTCTACCGAACCTGGCGTGTTCGATGAGGTTGATGTGCGGTGGCTGGCCGAGATCGCCGGACTTATCTGACCGGTGTAGAATTTTTTTTTGCATTTGACATAAAATTTTACTTGATTATTGTATGAATTTTCACTAATTTATCAGTAACTAAAGAAGGAGAGATGAAGATGAATAAGATACTGACAGCTGTTTGGTTTCTGGTACTTACCGTGGGCATTTTTGCTCAATTTTCGGGAGGTACTGGAATTTCCGGAGATCCTTACCTGATCTCAAATCTAAGCGATCTGGAATACCTGAGCGAAAATGATCAGTACTGGGACAAACATTTTTTACAGACTGCCGATATAGACGCAGCCGACACACAAAACTGGAATTCGGGAGAGGGATTTTCTCCTATAGGTAATATGGGTGCCTACTTTGAAGGGAACTATGACGGAAATGGAAAAATCATATCAAACCTTAATATAAACAGGCCTTATGACTATGATGTCGGTTTTTTCGGTTTTACAGGATTAAATTCTGAAATAATGGATTTGGGAGTAATAAATGCAGATATCACCGGTTATTCTTTTGTAGGTGGAGTTGCAGGAACGAATAGAGGCAGCATAAAAAATACTTATATCCATGCTTCCATAACTTGTGAAGAGGGCGGAGGAGTATTTGCCGGAGACAATTGGGATGGTCAGATCGAGAATTCTTATTCATTCGGAAGTATCTCCGGCGATAGTGAAGTCGCAGGTTTTGTGGCTTACAATCTGGGATCTGTTACCAACTGTTATGCTTTTGCGACCGGTCCAATTCATGGTTTTATTTCCAGGAATATGAATATAATTACGAACTGCTTCTGGGATACAGAGGCCTCCGGCACAGATATTTCCGATGGCGGAACGGGAATGACAACTGCTGAAATGAAAACAGAAACGACATTTACAAACTGGGATTTCAGTACTGAACCAGTCTGGGTCATAAAAGAATCAGTGAGCTATCCTTATCTTTCATGGCAGCAGGAAAATACTGAGGTTACTATAGTTGTGAGTCCGTTCTCTTCAGGAAATGTTAATGCAGCCACAGGAAATTATGTAGCATATATGCCGATCACGCTTTATGCAATACCTGAAACCGGATATTATTTTGTTAACTGGACAGAAAGTGTTACAAA
>SLFX01000146.1 GCA_007124045.1 Candidatus Delongbacteria bacterium
TATCCGCATGATCCGAAAGCTCCTTAAACTCCATAACACCGAATCCGTCCGCTTCGCATCCGATCAAAGGGTGCTGCGGTATCTTGAAAGTGTGTTCTATGTTAAAAAAAACCGTGTCGTAACCTGTGTCCGAAATATTTTTGAGCATCTCTTTCATTCTTTCTATTACAGGCACTCTGAACCGGGATATGTCTATCATGCATGCTTTCATCTTAAAATCGCTCATTATACTTCTCTCCTATTTATCGCGCCTCTGTTCATTGAAATGCGCTTCGGTGATTAAAGATTAATGTTATATATATTTGAAACGGCATAAGCAGGAACTGCATGAATATTATCATAAATAGCATAATTTTCTCCTGAGAATCTTACTCCTTTATTCAAGTTCCTCTCTTTTAGAAACAGATGCAGACTCTGCATCGCTCCTCTTGTTCCTGATTTAACCTCAATTGGAATTATTTTTCCGGCCACTGAAATAATATAATCAATCTCGGCATTACTGCCCCGAGATTCTCTATGCCAATAAAACACTTCAGGTTTAGTTCTGACATTACCTGCCGAAATTAACTCATTGCAAACATACAATTCGGACAAAGATCCTTTATTTATTAAATTATTGTAATCCAATACCGCAAAACTCGACAGATCAAGTTTTGAAATTCTTTGATAGATTCCGGTATCAAACATAACAACTTTAAATTTATTAGCCTTGATTTGTGCTCCAAGTGGTAATCCTTGAGCAGATGTGTGATAGATTTTGTATGCAATTCCTGCCTTTACCAACAGATCCAGTGCTGTTTTATATATACTCGATTTATCCTTAGAAATGTTAGAATATTTGAATTTGTTTCCTGCCTGTAATGCAATTGATTTGAAAACCTCATCCAAAACCAAAGGAGAAGAAGTAAGTTTGTATTTTGCAAAATCATCTGTGTAACCGAGTATTAAGTTATCTAAAATACTTTGACACTGTATTATATCTTTTCCGTTAATATAAGTCCGTACAACTTCAGGAAGTCCGCCAATTAAATGATATGTTCTAAGATGATCTAAAATTTTATTGTGTATAACCTCATTAATGGGTTTATCTATTCCGGATTCTTTAATTAATTGAACTAAATCCTTTGCCCCGATCGCATTTAAATATTCAAAGAAATTCATTGGATACATAAAAAAGGATTCTATTCTGCCTACACCAAATGAAGAAATATCTGCAAGGGCAAACTCTAATAATGAACCTGCTGCAACTAAATGTAATTCAGGTAATTTTTCGTAAAAGAATCTAAGTGATCTAATGGCGTCAGGATTTGCCTGTATCTCATCAAAAAACAGAAGAGTTTTACCGGGTATAATTGATTGCTGATAATAGAGAGACAAATTTTTAATAATGTCTGTAGGCGAGAGAGTTTTAGAGAAAAAAGTGTGAATATCCTTGTTTTCTTCAAAATTCACTTCCAGATAGTTATCGAACTGTTTTCCTAAAGAACGCACACTATATGTTTTACCAACCTGTCTTGCACCTCTGACTAACAGAACTTTTCGATCCGCCCGATTTTTCCATTCAAGTAAATATTTTTCTATATCTCTCTTCATTTCGTACCTCAAACATTCAAATCTAATACTCAATTTAAGCTAATATTCTTGAAAAGTCAAGGCAAACAACGGTTTGGTTGGTCGAAAAGTCAAGGCAAACAACGGTTTGATTGGTCGAAAAGTCAAGGCAAACATAAAAGATCATACTGTAAACTTCACTTAATTTATCACAGTTTATCAACAGTAGAGCTTGATAAAAACAATTTAATTTCTTAAATTCTCCATGACTATAAACCAAACCGGAGATTTTCGTAATGGATATGTTTAAACAAAAAGACAGGTACAAAGCAAAATGAAGTATATAAAGAATATTCTCAGTTTTAGTATAACCGTTCTCATCTTTAACGCATGCGTATCCTTCCTGTACGGATCATTGGATTCCGGCTACAAACTTCCGCCGGATGCTATTCTTGAAGTTTTCGATGCGCCTGATCCGCAGATAATAACTCTGATCCAGGGAACTGATTCGGCGATCGAATCGACTTATCAGAGATACGAGTCGCTTGAAAGTCTCGCTGAAGAGAAACTGAGACTTGCCGGTCAGGTTATCATACCTAAATATCACTCACAGCAGGTGCGTTTTCCGCGTACTTACCTAAAGCATGTTGACCTCAATACCCTCGAAAGAACGCGTATTAACGATCCGGAAGACGACAAGATTGTAAGCTTCGATGTATCTCCGGACAGGAAGCATATTGCTTATCTTGCCCAGAAAGACGACGGAATGTACCTTCGTGTCTTTGATCTTGAAACCGGGGAAATGGTTTTCAGAGACAGCCGCAGGGTGAATATGGTTATGCCGCACCTTCTGATAAAATGGAGTGTTGATTCCCAAAAACTTCTCATTCCCAGGATTTTTTACGAGAACGAACCTGTACCTCAAAAGTCGGTTTCAGACATTTCGCCAAGGATCGAGGAAACCGAAGGAAGGACAGCTCAGATAAGAACTTTCGCGAACCTTCTGCAGACACCTTTCGATATGAAGCTTTTTGAATATTTTTTTACTTCGCAGTTCGTTATGCTTGATTTTAGGACAGGCCGCGAAAGGCCGGTTGGAGAGCCCGGAATATTCAGAGCGTTCTCTGAATCCCCTGACGGAAAATATTTTCTGGTCAGGAGGGTAAATGAACCTTATTCTTTCTCGGTACCGTACGGAAGGTTCGGCTACAGCGTGATGATCCTTGACGCCGCCGGAAAAGAAGTTAAAAATATTGTTACCAAACCTGTTCAGGACGAAATTCCGATCGGCGGCGTGGAGACAGGCCCGAGGTGGCCGGCCTGGATCCCGACAGAACCTTCGACTGTCTGGTGGACCGAAGCCCTTGATGAGGGTGATCCACGCAAAAAAGTGCCGTTCAGGGATAAATTCTATAAACTTGGCGCACCTTTCAATAAAAGGCCTTCGCTCTTTCTTAAAACAGAGAACAGAGGGTATATTTCCGGGTTTTCCGAAAAAAGAGGAATGTATTTTTACCTGGATTATGACAGAGACAACGAATGGCTTAGCACATTTTACGGCTCTTATGAAGGAAAAGGCACCGATAAAATGCTGTTTACGAGAAGTGATAAGGAAAGGTACGAACATCCTGGCGATTTTGTAACTGTGATGCTTCCCAACGGATACAGTGTTATAAGGACTGAACACGATCATGTGTATCTGAGAGGAGAAGGTTATTCGCCTGAAGGCAATTTTCCGTTCCTGAACAGATTTTCGCTTAAGGACGGAACGACTCAAGAACTTTTCAGATGTTCTGAAAACTCTTACGAGAATTTTACGGGCTTTATCGGCACTGACAAACAAAAGATCATGATCACTAGGGAAACAGCAGAAGAACCGAGGAACTACTTTATTCATGACCTTGAAACACAGGAAAGAACGCAGGTCACTTCAAATTTCGATCATGCCCCTGTGGTCAGAGATATAAGAACGGAACTCATAACATATATGAGGGAAGATTCTGTCGCTTTGAGCGGAAAACTATATCTGCCGCCCGACTATGACGAGTCAAAGCGGTATCCGCTTGTAATATGGGCATACCCGCGCGAATTTGCGGATCTCGGCACGGCGGCTCAGGTAACAGGCTCGAATCACACTTTTACCAGATTCTGGGGAGCTTCGATAAGATATATGGCGCTTCACGGCTACATTGTGCTCGAAAATGCCGCGATGCCCATAGTCGGCGACAGGCTGACCAGGAACGATAATTTCGTTGACCAGATCAGGATGAACGCGGAGGCGGCGATCAACAATCTCGACACGCTCGGGTTCATTGACAGAAACAGGGTGGCAATCGGCGGCCACAGCTACGGCGCGTTCATGACTGCTAACCTGCTCGCCTATACCGACCTTTTCAAGGCCGGTATAGCGAATACCGGCGCGTACAACCGTACGCTGACCCCGTTCGGCTTTCAGTCAGAGGAGAGGATATACTGGGACGCTAAAGAATTCTATCACACGGCATCGCCTTTCCTTAACGCCGAACGGATCAAAACCCCTGTTTTGATGGTCCACGGAGCCGACGACCCCAACCCCGGTACTCATCCTATGCAGTCGGAAAGAATGTTCGCGGCGATAAGAGGCACAGGCGGAACGGCAAGACTGGTAATGCTGCCATACGAAGGTCACAGCTATCAGGCTAGAGAATCAAACCTGCATGTGCTTGCGGAAATGACTGAGTGGCTGGACAGATTCTTAAAAAATGAGGAGATGGAGGATCGGCAATGATAAAAGGTTTAACTGACTTTATGAATAACAATCCTGTTTATTCGCTAATGTTCAAAATTCTGATACTTATAATCGCGGCGGTGATCCTGCACTATATTCTTAAGGTTATTGTTGAAAATGTGATCAAAAAAGCGGTAAAGAAAACAAAGACCGACTGGGATGAAATAATGTTCCGGAACAGGGTCTTCAACAGGCTGATAGATATTGTTCCTGCCATGCTTATATTTAATTTTTCATATATATTCGACAATATGTCGGTGCTCGTCTCAAGGATCACTCTTTCCTACATTGTTCTTGCGTTCGCCCTTTTTGCAGGTTCGGTTTTCAACGGAATAAACGAAATTTACAACACTTATCCTTTTGCCAAGGATAAGCCTATCAAGGGGTATATCCAGATACTTAAGCTTCTCATCTATATTACCGCTTTTCTCATAATAATTTCCGTGCTGATGGATAAATCGCCCGTGCTTCTCCTAAGCGGTATCGGTGCCATGATGGCAGTTGTACTTCTGATCTTTAAAGATACGATACTTTCGCTTGTCGCGAGCATACAGATAAGAACTAACGACCTGATAAAGATAGGCGACTGGATCACCATGCCCAAATTCGATGCGGACGGAGATGTTATTGATATTGCCCTTCACACCGTAAAAATTCAGAATTTCGACAGAACGATCACCACAATCCCCACCTATAAGTTCATTGAGGAAAGTTTCCAGAACTGGCGAGGAATGAGCGAATCGGGAGCGAGAAGGATCATGAGATCGGTTCATATCGACATGTCCAGCATCAGTTTTTTAACACCCGAAGAGATCGAAAAATACAAAAAAATACGGGTGATCAGAGAATATATCGAAAATAAAGTCAGAGAGATCGAAGATTACAATAAAATGTTCGATGAGCCGGAGAAAAATCTCGTGAACCAGCGTAAGCTTACGAACATTGGAACATTCAGGGCATATCTGAAACATTATCTAAAAAATCATCCTAAAGTTGAGCATAAATATATTTCAATAATCAGGCACCTGGCTCCCGTACCTCAGGGTCTTCCTGTACAGATATATGTTTTTATAAATGACAACAGATGGGTACATTACGAAGAGATACAGGCCGACATTTTCGATCATGTTCTTGCAATAATACCTGAATTCGGACTTAAGATTTTCCAGAATCCTTCGGGTTTTGATATAAGGACCCTTAAGGATAAATAAAAATATAAAAGCCCGGAATTCCGGGCTTTTATATTTTTATATACCGTTACTTCTTACGCGAATATGTTTCCGTTAAGGAGGAAGAATGCCGCGAATGCAACGATAGCATAAAGTTCGGGGAAAACCGCAAGAACAAGCGTCTTTCCGAATACATCATGGCCCTGACCTATTCCGGCAACTCCGTTTGCTGCGATACCGCCCTGCTGTATCGCAGAGAACAGACATACCAGACCAAGCATAAATCCCGATGCAAAAACTCCCATTCCCTGTACCAGAGTGATACTTTCACTAAGGTTTTCAAAAACCAGAAAGAATCCTCCAAATCCGTAAAGACCCTGTGTTCCGGCAAGCGCACTTAAGATCATGCACTGTCCGAAAGCCTCGTCTTTTTTCTTGATCGTACCGATCGTTGCGTTACCCGGAATAGACACTCCGATAGCACTTCCCACTCCTGCAAGGCCGACCATCAGACCAAGTCCGATATACGCCATTACCAAAGGTATACTGCTTTCCATTTACTGCTCCTTTTTATATTTTTTCTTTGCTCATTATCATTAAACTATACTTTTTTAAAAGGTTTGTAGGGTTTTCCTCCTCCTGTCCATCCTGAATTTTTGTAGAACTCAACAAAAGTAAGTCTCATCGGATGCACAAAAGAACCGAGTCCGGAAAGAAGAATATTTCCTGTATGGCCGATTATCATAAATATTAGTCCTATCGCCCATCCGAGATAAGGTATCTCGAAAAATGATTCCGCCATTCTGTTCACCACAAAACCGAGAATAGCTCCGGATGTACCTAAAGCAAAAAGCCTTATATAGCTTAGAAGATCTCCGAAAACGCCTGTTATGTCATAAAGCTGCCACATTCCCTTAAGTATTCTCATAAAAATATTTGCTTTGGGATCATTAAAAAGAAGTATCATTGCTACTCCGATAAGAACTGTCTTTCCGGAAATTGAAGAAATCGTATTCAGATAAGACGCCGAGTCTATTACTGCCTGATCCACTCTTAAATATCCAAGTATAGCCCTGATACTCATCCCTGCAAAGCTTAGAGACATTATAATCCAGCCGAATGTGGAAACAGAATATATCCAGCCTTTCTGCCTGATCTGATTAGCAGCCTTTATGCTCATTCCGAAAATGATCTGAACGAGACCTAAACCAAGAGCGAGCCAGAACATTGTGTTGCTGTCCAAAAACACATCTTTAAATTTCCAGTCGAGAAGTTTCAGGTCAACTCCGAAGAATGTACCGCCGACCGCTCCCATTATGACCGTCATAACTCCAAGTATCTGTACCAGTGTAAGAATTGGTTTTATATCTTCTTTCAGCTTAAGTTTGCCTATAGTACCCGCAAGAAGAAGAGCAATTCCGTATCCTGCATCGCCGAGACAGAAACCGAAGAATAAAGCATAGAACGGAGCGAAAAACACAGTAAGATCAATTTCATTATATGCGGGCAATGAGAAAAGCTTACCTATCGGCTCAAAAAGTTTAGCGAATCTGCTGTTCTGCATAAGTATCGGGACACTGGAAATATCCTCCTCTGCGGCTTCGGACTTCAGATAAAGAACACCGTGATCATCCAGATATTTTTCGGCACTATCTTCGCGTGTGACAGGTATCCAGCCTTCAAGTACCCTGATCTTGTCACCTGCTTCAGCTCTGCCCTCTTCAAGAATTTGCAGATAGTGTTTTTCATTGTCAATTATCTTAGAGAATTTTTCTATCGTCAAATAAAAATCATAAGCTGTTTTATCCAGCTTTTTATTATCTTCCTCAATAGACCTCTTGACTTTTGATATTTCTTCAGTGATTTCGGAAAGTGATTTTTCAAATTGTTTAATCTCTTCAGCTTTCAAATCTAAATCTTCATCTTCGGATACAAAAACCGCAAAATAAACATTTCCGGCTTTTCTTGCAATCACTTCGGCTGTATATTTTTCGGTAACTGCCTGATCGAACATTTTTTCCGGCGATATAAAGAACCTGACCTCAACGCCTTTCTCTTTGAGTTTTTTTAGGGTCTTTACCGAAAAATCACCCCAGGGGTGTATCGAAGAATACTCTTTGTTCAAATGATGGAGTTTCTGCTGATTCTGCTCAATATCCAGCTGTAAATCTTCTATTTCTGAAATTATTTTTACCGGATCCTCATCCTTTTTTATTTCTTTGGAATAATGAGCATCCGTAAATCTTGTTTTTAAAAGTTTTAGGGCAGAATCTATTCTTTTTTGAAGCTGTATCTTTTTTCTGACAGCATCAGCTGATTCGCCGGTCTTTTCTACGACATGAACTACTCCCAATTCCTGTATTTCTTTCAGGAACTTTTCGTATTCTTTATGATAGACCAGGAAAGTGTATTTTTTCATTTTTACAATCATTCTGCTGCCTCCGCTGACTGGCGGTTCTTAACGATCTTCTGGGAAGATTTAGACAAATTCTCCTCATCCTCCATAAATCTCTTTATCTTGAGGACAGCCTCCTCAAAACCGGGTATCTGTACCTTTTCATAAAGATTCACTTTCTGGGTGGTCTTTCTCCTCGCTTTTTCCAAAAGTCCGGTCTTAACCGAAAAAATTTCTCTTTCAAGAGCTATCGAAGTTATCTTTTTTAATATCTCCACTCCTTCTGGAAACCATACCGGCGAATCAAAAAGACTGTAATCTTTGACTGTGTATCGGATATCTTTAAGTACCGGTGTTTTTACACCCGCGATCTTCTTTGTCTCGATTTCGACCGAATCAAGTTTTAGTATATTAGGATCGAATTCGTTCCAGAGCGTTATTATATGATCGTGTTTTTTTATTTCCCGTTCGAGACTGTTCTCCAGCTCATGAACAGTATTTTTGGCTTTTTTCACCTCCATACGCAGAGCAGATTCCTTGTTCTTTATAGTTGGAAGTGCGCGAAGCCTTATCTTGAGCTGCTTGTTGAGACTCTGCATTGATGTTTTATTATATTGGAATTTTATAGCCATTTATTCAGCTCTTTTTTTTCGATTTTATTTTTCAGGCCAGTATTTAGCGACAAGTTCATCCTTTATGCCGAGCTCTGTCTTATTAAAATGTTCTCCGAAGAGTTTCCAGCCCGTGTCGAGCATACTGTCAATATCGACATTTATATCTATGGCAAGAAGTTCCCTGGAATAATCCTTGGCGAAATTAAGCGTTCTTTCGTCATAATCGTTAAGATCAAAACCGTTCTCAAGTTTGGTCTTGGCGTTAGCAGCGTCCGCAAAAAGCCTTATCGCAGAGTTCATGACCTGCGGATGATCCTCTCTGGTCTGTTTTCCGATTACGAGCTGCTTTAATCTCGAGAGACTCCTGAACGGGTCAACGATCACCTTTCCGATATCAGTATCCCTTCTTAAGAACAGCTGTCCTTCAGTAATATATCCTGTGTTGTCCGGGATAGCGTGTGTAATATCTCCGCCGGAAAGCGTGGTGACGGCGATTATCGTTATCGAACCGCCTTCGGGGAACTGAACCGCTTTTTCATAAAGTTTGGCAAGATCGGAATAAAGTGATCCGGGCATACTGTCCTTTGATGGTATCTGGTCCATACGGTTCGAAACGATACTCAAGGCATCCGCATAAAGCGTCATGTCCGTCAGAAGTACGAGTACCTTCTGGTGTTTTTCGTGCGCGAAATACTCGGCTGTGGTGAGCGCCATGTCGGGAATGAGAAGCCTTTCGACCGGCGGGTTTTCTGTAGTGTTTATAAAACTGATGATCCTGTCGAGAGCTCCCGCATTGTCGAACACATTCTTGAAGAACAGGTAATCGTCGTTCGAAAGTCCCATTCCGCCGAGAATGATCTTGTCCGCTTTAGCCCTTAATGCAACCATAGCCATAACCTGGTTAAACGGCTGGTCGGGATCGGCGAAGAAAGGTATCTTCTGTCCGGTAACAAGCGTGTTGTTGAGGTCAATGCCGGCTATACCTGTCGGGATAAGTTCGGAAGGCTGCTTTCTTCTGACCGGATTTACCGAAGGTCCGCCGATCTCGACTTCCTTTCCGTCAACTTCCGGCCCGCCGTCTATAGGGTCGCCGTACGCGTTAAAGAACCTGCCTGCAAGATCGTCCGAAAGCTTGATGGTCGGAGCTTTGCCCATAAAAACGACTTCCGCATTCGTCGGGATACCTTCCGTGCCGGAAAATATCTGAAGCGTCACATCGTCGCCATTTATTTTAACGACCTGCGCAAGCCTGCCGTTCACTGTTGCGATCTCCTCATAACCAATGCCTTCTGCTTTGAGCGAACAGGTGGCTTTTGTGATCTGGGTTATTTTGGTATATATTTTCTGAAAAGCTGAAGTTTCCATTTAAACCGCCTTTCTTTCGTTAATTTTTTCTTCAATCTGCTTGAGATATCCGTTGAATTTTTCAGATTTGAACTCGGAATAGTTCATCTGCTTGAATGTGTTTATTATTGACTTGAAGAAGGGGTTGACCTCTTCGAACGATTCGAAATTGAATTTCGTATGATATATCTTCAGAACCTCTTCGAGCATGAATTTCTGTCTTTCGAACGAAGTGGATTTATCAATATCGTCGAACGCATCCTGCTGAAGTATAACAAAGTCTATCACCTCTGATTTCCAGAATCTTTCATGATACTCGATAGGCACACCGTCGTCACCAAGAATATTGATCTGCTCTGAAGCCTCTTTGCCTCTTAGAAGTATGTCTTTTGCAAGCGTGACATTTTCTACCCAGTCTTCTGCTATGTTCTTCTTCAGATAATCCTGAATCTCGGCATATTCTAGGTATTTGGAATATGAATCTATCGGATCAACCGCGGGATACCTTTTACTGTCCGCCCTGTCCTGATTAAGCGCGTAAAAACATCTCGCGGCTTTTTTTGTGGACTCGGTTACAGGTTCTTTCAGGTTTCCGCCGGCGGGTGATACAGTTCCGAGGAAAGTGATGGATCCGCTCTCGCCGTTGTTCAGATAAACGAATCCTGCCCTTGCATAGAAATTCGAAATGATAGCGGGAAGATCCATCGGGAAAGCGTCCGGTCCGGGAAGCTCCTCCATCCTGTTAGACATTTCTCTAAGAGCCTGAGCCCATCTTGAAGTCGAATCCGCGAGCAGCAGAATTTTCAGTCCCATTGATCTGTAGTACTCGGCGATCGTCATTCCTGTATAAACCGAGGCCTCCCTTGCTGCAACAGGCATATTGGAGGTGTTACAGATAATTGTCGTCCTTTCCATCAGCTTTCTGCCTGTTCTCGGGTCTTCAAGCTCCGGGAACTCGGTAAAGA
>SLFX01000169.1 GCA_007124045.1 Candidatus Delongbacteria bacterium
CAACCGGAGCATTTTTCTGAAAAGATAATATCTGAGCCCGGAACAATTACGGAAAGAATCTACCCGCCTGGCCGTTCGTCCAATTTGCAGTCATATTGCAAAATAGCCGAAGATTTTTCTTGCTTTTATAGCTGTTCTATAGTATATTTGAACTATCTGCTAAACAATGATATGGCGCGGGTCCATGCCGGCATTGTATGGTTCTGTGAATATCGAAAAAGAACTGTTTTACAGCTCATATATTCAGACTTACATACAGAGAGATGTCCGTGACCTTGCAAAAGTGGGAGATGAAACTTCTTTTCTCAGATTTCTAAAAGCCGCAGCAGCAAGAACAGGCAGTTTATTGAACATTTCCGATCTCGCCAGGGATGCAGATGTAGCTCCAAATACCGCGAAATCATGGCTGTCCATACTTGAAACAAGCGGGATAATCTATTTACTTCAGCCTTACCACACAAATGTTTCAAAAAGATTGATCAAATCACCTAAGCTGTATTTCTTCGATACAGGATTATGCTCATACCTCACAGGATGGTCAAGCCCCGAAACCCTTGAATCGGGAGCAATGTCGGGAAATGTCCTCGAGACCTGGATATTGATCGAAATATTAAAAAGTTACTGGCATAACGGGATCAAAGAGAATTTCTTTTTTTACAGAGATAAAGATACAAAAGAAATCGACCTGCTCATCGTAAAAGACGGCCATATTTATCCTTTTGAATTCAAAAAAAGCTCATCGCCGAGAAAAGACCACATTAAAAATTTCCATCTGACAGACAAACTTGATCTGCCTGCGGGTGACGGTGCCTTGATCTGCCTCTGCGACAACTATTTTCCCTTAAGCGAGAGTATTACAGCCATCCCGGCCGAATATATCTGACCGCCTTCCCCCAAACTTTCTATCCCTGAAAGTCATATACAAAACGCCATGCCGGGATCAAGTTGATCTCACCGGTCTCTACCTGTATCGTTTCTTCTTTATCTAAAGTAACAATTATGCCTGAATTCAGTTTTAATTCCGCCATTGCTTCAGCTATAGCAGATATTTCCCGCTTTTTCGTTTTGGGATCAGCCATTGATTCGCATACCTGAACCAGCATTTTTTTACCGCTTTTGTCCGTTATAATGAAATCAACTTCCTTTCCGCTTCCGCATTTGTAATAATATACATTCTTACCGCACCGCCTTAAAGTAATAAATACCAGATTTTCGAGCAGGTGACCTGAATTTACAAGGATCCCGGAGCTTACCGATCTCACGAGAGAATGATCTATACAATAAATCTTTTTCGGATTTGTGTTCGATCTGGCTAACGATGCGTCAAATATCCTTACGGTAAAGAAGATATAAGCGTCTTCGAACCACTGCATATAGTCCGACACTGACGATTTTGATACTTTATGACCCAGAGACTTCAGATAGTTTGTGAGATTATTTACAGAATAAAGCGAAGCCGTATTATCCGACAGCCAGTGAGCAAGGTCCGTAACAGCTTTCGGGTGAGAGATGTCGTGCCTTTCTATAAGATCCCTGAACAACATCGCGCCAAAGTATTCCTGATGTATTTTTATCCTTAAAGCTTTTTCAGATCCGGCAGTTTCGGGAAATCCGCCCGTTTCCATGTATTCCTCAAAAGTTTTCTCGATGAGCATGCGGGATTTAGCTGAAAGATTATCAGGCGCGGCGATACCTTTATAGCTGAGATATTCCTTAAAAGAAAATGGAAATAATTCCCATGATATTGCTCTGCCCCTCATCTGCGTGGCTATTTCCCTTGAAAGCATTCGGGCCGACGATCCCGTCAGGTATATTTCGCACTTTTCAGTTCGAAGAAGCCTTTCTGTAAAAGCTTCCCAGCCTTCGATCATCTGAATTTCATCAAAGAAATAATAAACAGTTGCCGTGTTTTTCTTTTCCGGATAAAGTGTATAGTAAGCTTCAGTAATATCCTTCAATCCTTCAAGTTTTAATGTGTGAAGCCGTTCATCGAAAAAGTTCAAATATAAAATATCGCTCTTTGGAACACCTTTATTTATAAGCTTTTCAATGATCTGAAACATTAATGTTGATTTCCCCGAGCGCCGAACGCCCATACAGACAGTAGCCTTTTTATGCACGGGTGTAATTTCTATAAGGCGGGTAACTCCCGCATTGATGACAGATTCCTGAAAATCTAAGATCAGCTCTTTATATAACTGCTTCATTATAGTACCCTCCGGTAATAATTGTTTCCGGTTAACATCTTATCCGGTAATTAAATTTACCGGTTTTGAATTAAATAAGCAAGAAAATAATATATAATATAATACATCCCCAAACTTTCTCACTTGACCTTGACCGCACAAAGAAACTCTTTTAACGCTTACGGAAACATTCGTTGAGGCAGTTCGTTTACCAGTTTCAATCTTACTCTGCTTTAACTACTTTGCATGGACATTTCGAAGGACACTATGTCCCGAATGATGTCCTTGGAAAAGCTATTTTTTTGAGATTTCAGATTTCGAAGGACAGTTTGTCCAGTAAAGTGTCCTTCGAAAGTTCATACATTTACTCAAGAGTTTCATAAAATGCATTTTTACCTCTACCCAGTAATTTTATCAGCTTCTGATCTCTCATTTTAGCCAAATGCCGCTGTGCTTTTTTTATATCGTATCCAAATTCATCGGAATATTCTTTTTTGTGCAAGTCCATCGCCATGCTTTCCAAGAACGTATCAATCAGTTCGTGCGGAATATCAAAATCGTTTACCACTTGTTGAAACGCATTCAGCACCGGATTGAGTGAAATACCATCG
>SLFX01000056.1 GCA_007124045.1 Candidatus Delongbacteria bacterium
GAACCATCTTAATATAATACATTCTCATTTTCCCCGAAACATGAGCAAGGATAACATGACCATTTTCCAGTTCGACCTTAAATGTCGCATTGGGCAATGCCTCTTTAATTACCCCGTCAACTTTTATGTTGTTCTCTTTAGCCATTTTTCTTTTATCTAGGTTAATTTTCTGTCAATTATAGCTTTAATTTCGCTATAAACTTCTGATACGGTTCTGTCACCGTCAACTTCCTCCAGCTGACCTCTGCCGCGGTAGTATTCTATAAGAGGTCTTGTGGCCTCCGAATAGACTTCAAGCCTTTTCCGGATAACAGATTCATTATCATCAGATCTCTGCACTATATTACCGCCGCAAACATCACACTGTCCGCTTTCCGGCGGAGGACAGGACACAAGGTTATAACCTTTTCCGCATTTTTCACAAAGCCTTCTTGCCAAAAGCCTTTTGACCACAACATCAAAATCCGAAACGATAGTGAAAACGAAATCTATCTTCTGTGACACCGAGTTAAGATGAACGTCAAGATCTGAAGCCTGTCTGACTGTCCTTGGATATCCGTCGAAAATAACACCGCTTGCTGCATCCGGTTCTTCCATCCTTTTTTTCAGGATACTAAAAACAAGTTCATCAGGAACAAGTCCGCCTTTTTGAACAAACTCGTACGCGGTTTTACCATCTTCGGTTCCTGAAGCAATCGCATTTCTCAGCAAGTCTCCCGTAGAGATCTGCACAAGTCCAAAATCACTTACCAGAAGTTCAGCCTGACTTCCTTTTCCGCTTCCCGGTGCTCCCAGCAGAATAATGTTCATCTCTACCTTCTCCCTCTGATCTTTCCGGTTTTCATAAACCCGTCATAATGATGCATAAGAAGATGTGACTCTATCTGCGAAATCGTATCCAGACCGACACCTACGATTATTATAAGACTTGTACCCCCGAAGAACATAGCGAGATTATAGGATATGCCCGGAAATATTATCACTATAACATTTGTCATTATTGCAACTGTTCCCAAGAAAATTGAACCGGGTAAGGATATTCTGGTTACCACAGCGTCAATATAGTCAGCTGTCTTTTTTCCCGGGTTAACACCCGGAATAAAGCCGCCGCTCTGTTTCAGATTGTTGGCAACATCTTCAGGATTAAAGGTCAGGGCTGTGTAGAAATAGGTGAAGAATACTATCACCAGCATATAGATGCCCATATAGTAGAACGACCTGTAATCGAACAGCATCAGTATCATGTCCTTCGTGTATGATCCGTCAGGAAGGAACTGAGCTATAGTTGTGGGAAAAAACATTATAGACTGAGCGAAAATTATCGGCATAACACCCGCCATGTTAAGACGGAGAGGTATGAACGAAGATTTATTCTGAAATGAGCGTCCGGCCGCCTGTCTTTTTGCATAATGTACATTTACCTTTCTGACAGCCTGTGTCATCAGTACTACCGCAGATATCATGCCCAGCATTCCTACCCAGATTATAAGCTCAACCACAAGCTCTCTGTTGCCCTGCTGAAGCTGTACGAACTCTTCAAAAACAGCCGAGGGAAATCTTGCAATAATACCGACTGTGATTATCAGTGATATTCCGTTCCCTATTCCATTCGCCGTTATCTGTTCGCCGAGCCACATCAGAACTATTGTTCCTGTTGCTATCGTAAGCATGGTCATTACATAAAAACCTGTTGACGGATCGGGCACTACCAGCATTGTCTCACTGTTCATACTTACAAGGAACTTTGCGACACCCCATCCCTGAGCAGCTGCAAGAAATACAGTAGCATATCTTGTCCATTGAGTTATCTTCCTTCTGCCATCCTCATCTTTCTGCATTTTTGATATTGTAGGAAATACCGAACCCAAAAGCTGTACTATTATAGACGCAGATATGTAAGGCATAATACCTATCGAAAAGATTGCCGCTTTCTGGAAAGCTCCTCCGGTGAACATATCGAACATTCCGAACAGAGTGTTCTGGGCCTGATTGAAATAATAACTCATCGCACCTACATCTATGCCCGGCATAGGTATATGCGCACCGACCCTGCACACAAAAAGTATCCCTATTGTAAAGAATATCTTTTTTCTCAGTTCAGGTATCTTTAGTATTGTCTGTATTTTTTCGATCATAATCTGACCACTTTACCTTTAGCTTCATTAATTTTCTCTTCTGCGGATCTGCTGAAACCGTGAGCATGTATTTCGACCTGCCTGGTTAAAGTACCGTTACCGAGTACCTTAAGAGGCATATTGATCCTGATCAAACCTTTTCCGTGAAGGACTTGAGGCGTCACAACATCTTCCTGGAGATTTTCAATAGTACTCAGGTTAACAACAGTATATTCTTCCCTGAATCTGTTTTTAAAACCCCTTTTTGGAAGTCTTCTTGTCAGTGGGGTTTGCCCTCCCTCGCTGTACCATGCTCTGCTGTAACCGGATCTTGATTTCTGCCCTTTCTGACCGCGTCCTGAAGTTTTACCGTTCCCTGAACCTGTTCCTCTTCCGACCCTGAATTTTTTCTTTACGGATCCTATGGAAGGTTTCAATTCATTTAGTTTCATTTTCTTTCTTCCGTTTTTTAGATTTCCTCTATCCGCACCATATGCTTCACCTTGAATAGCATGCCTCTTACCTGCGGACTGTCAGTGAATTCCTTAGTGTAATTTATCTTTCTCAGACCCAGAGCATCAGCGGTGGTTTTGATGTCTTTTTTTTGCCTGATCGGACTTTTTACCAAAGTAACTCTAATTTTTTTACCAGTCATTATTCCCTCTAAAAGCCAAATTAATTGTAAAGTTTCTCTCTGGATATCTTCCTTCTCTGAAGAATTTCCTGCTCAGTTTTGAGGCTTTCAAGTCCTCTTATTGTGGCTTTTACTATGTTGTGCGCATTAGAACTTCCCATACACTTGGAAAGAACATTTGTGTATCCTGCGCATTCAAGAACCGACCTGACAACCCCTCCGGCTATAACACCTGTACCGGGAGATGCGGGTTTTAAAAGAACTTTCCCGGCTCCGAATTTTCCTACCACATCATATGGAACAGTCCCGTTGACCATTGCAACATCGATCATGTTTTTCTTGGCCTCTTCCACACCTTTCGCGATTGCGTCTGTTACCTCAAGGGCCTTTCCAAGTCCGTGTCCGACCTTCCCCTTTCCGTCACCAACAACCATTATCGCATTAAAACTGAAATTTTTACCGCCTTTAACAACCTTTGTCACTCTGTTGATCTTTACCATCTTTTCGATCAACTGTACGGCATCGTCTTTTGTTCTGGCAGTTTTTTTATTTGTTTCGCGAGCCAAATTTCACCTCTTAGTCTTAAAATTTTACTCCGGCCTTTCTAACGCCGTCAGCCAATGCTTTCACTCTTCCGTGATAAAGGTAGCCGTTCCTGTCAAAAACCGCAGAAGTCAAACTTCCCTCCATCATCTTTTCCCCCAACTTAAGACCTACTGAAAAAGCGACGCCGGTCTTCCCTTTCATTTCTTTGGGTATTTCGAGGTTATTATTCTTTACCTCTTTGGAGTTACTTGAAAAGCTAAAGATAGTTTTCCCGCTGCTGTCATCTATGAGCTGGGCGTAAATATGCAGATTGCTTCTGAATACGCTCAACCTGGGCCTTTCAGCAGAACCGAAAACATTCTTTCTTACGCTTTTCTTTCTTCTTAATCTTTTTTCGATCTTTTTGTTCTTCATTTTATTCAATCCTACGATAGATACTACTTAGCTGTTTTACCAGCTTTTCTTATTATTGTCTCATTCGAATACCGGAAACCTTTGCCTTTGTACGGCTCAGGTTTTCTGAAGGATCTGATCTTTGCTGCCAGAAGCCCCACAAACTCCTTATCTATACCTGACACTTTAAGCTCCGAGACATTGCTGACAGGTTGAGTGGCTTCCATTGTAATACCTTCGGGTATACGGAAATATATAGGATGAGAATATCCCAGGTTAAGCACGAGATAATTATCCCTGACCTCCATTTTCCATCCGACACCGTTAAGTATAAGTTTTTTTGTAAAACCTTCGGAAACGCCGGTAACCGCATTACTTATAAGAGATCTGTAAAGACCGTGAAGAGCTTTGGTCTTTTTTAATTCGTTCAGCCTGACAACCTCTATCGTGTTATCTTCCGTTTTCATATCGATAGCTTCCGGGAGTGTAAGGCTGAGTTCCCCCTTTTTACCTTTAACGGTCAATGCACTCCCTTCCCTGGTCAGTGATACTTCAGACGGGAGATTGATTGTTTTTCTTCCAATTCTAGACACTCAGACACCTCTTACCAAATATAACATAACACTTCGCCTCCGACATTCATTTCTTTGGCCTTTTTGTTGGTGATAACACCAATTGATGTTGAAAGTATAGCGAGTCCGAAATTATTCTTGATCCTCGGTATATCTCCCGCATTAGTATACATACGGAGTCCGGGCCTACTTGCCCTTTCGAGTCCTGTGATCAGGCTCTTTCCGTATTCGTCATACTTAAGATAAACTCTTAAGATACCCTGTTTATCATCCCTGATATTGACATATTTACCAACAAACCCCTGGTCAAGCAGGATCTTTACTATTTTCCTTTTGAGGTTTGAGGCCGGTATGTCAACAAATTTATGCTGTGCTTTAGCAGAATTTCTTATTCTTGTAAGCAAGTCAGCAATAGGATCCGTCATTGTCATTTTTTTTTCTCTCCTTGTGAGTATAAACCTCTTTGTTACCAGCTGGCCTTTCTTACGCCTGTTATTTCTCCGAAATTCGCAAGTTGCCTGAAACATATTCTGCATATGCCGTATTCTTTCATATATCCTCTGGGCCTTCCGCATCTCTGGCATCTCGAATACTTTCTCACAGCGAACTTTTGAGTCTTGTTTGCTTTAGCTATCATCGACTTTTTTGCCATTAGTTATCCTCTGTCTTTGTTTTCCTGAAAGGGAATCCCACCTGCTTCAAAAGCTCGTAAGCTTCCTCATCGGTCTTAGCGCTGGTCACAATAGTTACATTAAGTCCGTTCGACCTTAATATATTATCGAATTTAATCTCGGCAAAAACAGTTTGCTCTTTTATTCCGAAATTGTAACTGCCTCTTCCGTCAAATGATTCGGTCGGCATACCCTGAAAATCTCTTATTCTGGGTATAGATATCTCGATAAGTCTGTCAAGGAATTCATACATCATAGTGTTTCTCAATGTCACATGAGCACCTATACTCATTCCTTTCCTTAATTTAAAGTTCGAAACAGATCTTTTCGCTTTACTGATTGCAGGTTTCTGACCTGATATAAGAGTTAGCTCCTGTACTGCCGCATCAAGCAGCTTACTGTCTTTAATAGCTTCTCCGATACCCACATTCAGTTTGATTTTTTCGATCTTTGGTACCTGCATTACACTTTTGTACTTGAACCTGTCCTTCAGATAGGGCTTCACAGTTTCAAGATATTTTTTCTTAAGTCTTGGTTGATTGTCCATTTTTTCCTCTTGCTTAAACGGCTTTGTTACAGGACTTGCAGACGCGCTCGGCTTTACCGTCATCTGTCCTTTTTCTGGATATCCTGACGGCTTTTTCACAGCCGGGGCAAACAAGCATCACATTCGATACATGAATGGGTGCTTCTTTTTCGATAATGCCGCCCTGTTGATTGGCCTGGTTCGGTTTCTGGTGTTTCTTGACAAGGCTAATGCCTTCGACAACCACTTTGTTTTTGGCGTTTATGACCCTGAGAACTTTTCCGGTCTTTCCCCTGTTGTTGCCGGCTATTACTTTTACCTCGTCGCCTCTAATAATCTTCATCTGTTCAAACCTTCCTGTTAATTTTTTTAAAGAACTTCCGGGGCAAGCGATATTATTTTCATATATCCCTTTTCCCTTAGTTCTCTTGCAATAGGACCGAATATCCTTGTTCCTTTCGGTTCACCCTTTTCATCGAGTATTACTGCCGAATTCTCGTCGAATCGTATGTACGAACCGTCAGGCCTCTTAAATTCCTTTTTGGTCCTGACAACAACGGCCTTAACAACATCGCCTTTTTTGACCGATCCTCCGGGAATAGCACTTTTTACAGCACATACGACCGTGTCACCGACCCCCGCATACCTTTTTCCGGTACCGCCAAGGATCCTGAAAGCCAAAATGGATTTCGCACCCGTATTATCCGCGACCGTTAGTCTGGTTTCTTCCTGTATCATTTCAGTACCCTAATGTTATTTTTTTCTTTCAACGATATCGACCAGATACCAAGATTTGTTTTTGCTCATTTTTCTGCATTCTCTGATCCTGACGGTATCGCCGGAATTACACTCATTCTTAGGATCATGAGCCAGATACTTCTTGCTCCTGTTGTAATACTTTTTGTAGGTTGGATGCTTTATTTTTCTGACTATAAGAACGGATATTGTTTTATCCATCTTGTCACTTACCACAAGCCCTGTCCTAACCTTTTTTAGATTCGATCTTTTTTCATTCATTCTATTTCTGCTCCAACATCTGTTTTTCCGTAACGATGGTCTGCATTCTCGCTATCTCTTTTCTGAGATGTCTGATCATCATGGGATTTTCCAGCTGATTCAGAGAATGCTTGAAATTCAAATCGGCGAGATCTTGTTTCGCTATCCTAATTTTTTTGACAAGTTCGTCCATCGTCAGTTCCTTTATCTCAGCGACTTTCATCAATTATTCTCCAATTTCATTTCTTGAACATATCTTGGTCTTGACCGGCAATTTACTCGACGCTAGCGTCAAAGCCTTTCTGGCGACCTCTTCAGTAACACCCTGTACTTCAAAAAGTATTTTTCCGGGTCTTACAACAGCTACCCAGTATTCCGGTGCTCCTTTACCCTTACCCATTCTGGTTTCGGCAGGTTTTTTTGTGATGGGTTTGTCCGGAAATACCTTAATCCACATTTTTCCGCCCCTTTTCATCGTTCTGTTAATCGCAATACGGGCGGCTTCTATCTGCCTTGAAGTCATCCAGAACTGCTCAAGAGCTTTCAGCCCGTAGTCGCCGAAAGATATCATGCTTCCCCTGTAGGCCAGGCCTTTTGTGAGATTTTTCTGAACCTTTCTGTGTTTTATTTTCTTCGGCATTAACATAATGCTGATTCTCCGCTAAGATTTATTATTGATATAACCGAACTTTTCACCATTGCAAACCCATACCTTAATACCGATGCGTCCGTACTGGGTATGTGCTTCCACCTGAGCGTAATCGATATCCGACCTGAGTGTATGCAAAGGTACTCTTCCTTTGTGATAACCTTCGGTTCTTGCTATGTCGGTACCCCCGAGCCTGCCGCTGCACTGTATCTTAATTCCCTGAACATTTGATTTCATAGCGGCATCGATCGATTTTTTTAATGCTCTTCTGAAATTTATCCTCTTTTCGAGTTGTCTGGCTATGGACTCCCCGATAAGACAGGCGTTGGTCTCCGGTCTTTTTACCTCATAGATATTCAGATTGATCTGCTTTTTGAACACTGTCTTGAGCTCTTCTTTCAACAGTTCTATTTCAGCTCCCTTTCTTCCAATAACTATACCGGGCTTTGCCGTGTAAACGCTAAGGTTTATCTCTTTCGGCTTCCTTTCGATCCTGATATCAGATACCGAGGCGTCTTTCAGTCTTGTGTTCAAATACTTCTTTATCCTGAGGTCTTCCATAAGTTTTGAAGAAAACTCTTTCTGATCGAACCAGACCGAATTCCATGTCCTGTTTATTCCCAGTCTCAGTCCTATCGGATTGCACTTCTGACCCAAAAATACCTCCTATTCTTTTTCAGCCAGTTTAACTTTGACAAATATATGGCTGGTTCTTTTTCTGATCCTTGTCGCCCTTCCCTGTGCACGGGGGCGGAATCTTTTCATTGTAGGTCCTTCATCCGCATACATAGTGTCAATGAAGACTCTGCTTGTATCGATCGTAGTCTCCCTGTTGCCTTCAATTAGATTTGCAACCGCCGACTTGATCGTCTTGCTTACAGATCTGGCAGCGAAATTCGGAGTGAAGGTGAGAATGTTTATTGCAGATTCCACATCTTTTCCTTTTACCAGATCCAATACAAGTCTGACTTTATTAACGGGATAACCTACCCATTTTGCTTTTGCGTACGCTTCCATCGTTCCCTCTTATTTTTTCTTTGAGGCTTTTTCCGACTTCTTTTCAGGATGACCCCTGAAAACTCTTGTCAGAGAAAACTCACCCAGTTTATGTCCTACATGGTTCTCCGTAATGTAAACGGGTATGAACTGCTTTCCATTATAAACAGCAACAGTATGCCCCATAAATTCGGGAACTATCGTTGATCTTCTCGACCATGTCTTTATTACACTTTTCTGTTTCGTCCTGTTCATTTTTTCAACCTTTTTTAGTAAATGTTCATCAACGAACGGACCTTTTTTTACAGATCTAGGCATTCAACAATCCCCGTTTATTTTGTTTTTCTTTTCTTAACAATGTATTTATCGGAAGGCTTATTCTTTTTTCGTGTTTTATAGCCTTTCGCATAAACACCCCATGGTGAGACCGGCTGTCTTCCGCCGCATGTCTTACCTTCACCACCGCCGTGAGGATGGTCAACAGGATTCATCGCCGCACCTCTGACAGTAGGCCTTACGCCCAACCATCTTTTTCTACCCGCCTTTCCATGCTGCTGGTTAAAATGGTCAATATTCCCGACCTGCCCTAAAGTAGCATAGCAGTTCTCATGAACAAGCCTCACTTCTCCCGAGGGCATTTTAAGATGGCAATACTTTCCGTCCTTGGCCATTAGAACCGCATAGGCACCCGCTGACCTTACGATCTGCGCACCCTTGCCGATCTTCAGCTCGATGTTGTGTACCATTTGTCCCGGAGGTATCGATTTTAGCGGAAGCGAATTTCCGTGCTTTATCGCTACATTCTCTCCCGATTCGACAACATCTCCGACTTTTAGGCCGCTCGGAGCTATGATATACCTTTTCTCTCCGTCCGCGTAAAACAATAAGGCTAGTCGGGCTGTTCTGTTGGGGTCATACTCTATTGCGGCAATTCTTGCAGGTATATTGTGTTTTTCCCTTTTAAAATCAATGACCCTAAGAGCCCTTTTATGCCCCCCTCCAATGTGACGGGTGGTGATTCGGCCTACATTGTTCCTTCCGCCGGTCTTTTTCTTCGACTCAAGCAGCGCCTTTTCGGGTTCACGCTTCGTAACTTCGGAAAAATCCGGTATCGTCATGTATCTTCTGCTGGGCGTGTATGGCTTAAATTTTCTTACTGGCATTTTCACTCCAAATCTGATGAGTTTTTCAGTTTCAAGTTAACTAAACCTGATCATAAATGTCAAGTTTATGGTCTTTTAACAAAGTAACAACGGCTTTCTTGAAATCACTTTTCTTTCCAAAAAACCTTCCTACCCTGGCTTTTCTGCCCTCGTAATTCATTGTATTCACCGATTTTACAGAAACTCCGAATTTTTTTTCTATCTGCCTTTTGATCTCGATCTTATTGGCATTTACATCCACAAGAAAAACATACTGGTTTCTTGATTCCTGCAGTTTGCTGGTCTTTTCGGTTATCAAGGGTCTTTTCAAAATAATCTTCATTACGCATTCACCCTGTCAATAGTTTTTAAAGCGTTTTTCTGAATAACAAGGCAGTCAGCATTCATTATCTCGTAAGCGGAAACACTGTCAGCCGGCTTTACATTTGTGTTTTTGATGTTACAGACAGACTTTATAATGTTGACCGAGTTTGTGTACTTCGCATCGTCATCCATATAACTGTAAGTATCAACAAGAACAAGTATTTTTTTACCGATAACCCCCATAGACGAAAGCACATTGACCATCTTTGAAGTCTTTGGCGTATCGAACAGAAAGTCGTCGATAAGGAACAGATTTTCATTAAGCGCTTTGTCTGAATAGGCGGATCTTCTTGCCAGAGATTTCTGTTTTTTGTTCATTTTCATCGTATAGTCTCTGGGTTCTGGACCAAATGTTTTGCCTCCTCCGACCATAAGCGGTGAACTGCGGTCTCCTCTTCTTGCGCCACCGGTACCTTTCTGCCTGAACATTTTCTTGTTCGAGAAACCAAGCTCAGATCTGCTTTTTACTTTAGCCGTTCCCTGTCGCTGATTGGCAAGATAAACCTTTACCGCCTGATGTATCAGATTGTAGTCAGGTTCAATACCGAATACTTTTTTATTCAGGTCCACTTCGACAGAGGTTTTTTTACCTTCAATATCATAAACAGCAAGTTTCATTACGCCTCCATCTTCCTGATTTTTAATATTCCGTTCTTTGCGCCCGGAAGGGAACCTTTGATAAACAGAATGTTCTGTTCCGGAATAACTTTAAGGATCTCAATGTTCTTTATCGTAACAGTATCGTTCCCCATTCTGCCGGGCATTCTCTTTCCTTTCCACACTCTTGAAGGCCATGCACACATACCGATAGAACCGGGTCCTCTGTGTGATTCATGGGTGCCGTGAGAAGCCCCCTGAAGATGCATGCCCCATCTTTTTACAACTCCCTGAAAACCTTTTCCTTTAGAGGTTCCGGTAACTGCAATATTGTCGCCTTCATGGAACATGGTAACATTGATCTCCGACCCGACTTCAATTCCGGAAGAATCGCTACACCTGAATTCGCGGAGATGCTTTTTTGTTTCAACTCCGGCCTTTTTAAAATGACCGGTAAGAGGTTTGTTGACCCTGTGTTCCTTCTGGTCTTCAAAACCTATCTGGACGGCTTCATACTTGTCTTTTTCTATAGTCTTTACCTGAACCACTTTACAGGGTCCGGCCTGTACTATTGTCACGGGAAACGCTCTTCCCGCGGGTCCGAAAAAGCTTGCCATGCCCAGTTTCTTTCCTAAAATGAAGTTCATCGGTTTTAGCCTCACACTACTTTAACTTCAACATTTACACCAGCGGGAAGTTCGAGCTTTGTAAGCGCTTCCATGGTCTCGTTTTTTGAGTTCGCGATCTCTACCAGCCTTTTATATATTCTTTTTTCAAACTGCTCCCTGGATTTTTTATTAACATGGGGAGAACGGAGAACCGTGTAGATCGTCTTTTTTGTGGGCAGAGGCACAGGGCCTGATATATCAGCCCCTGTTTCTCTAGCTTTCTTGATTATTTTTTCAGTTGAAATGTCGATCAGATGATAATCGTAGGATTTCAGCTTGATCTTTATTTTCTGCGCAGCCATTAGTACCTCTTCCGTTTTCAACTAGTCAATTATTTCAGCTACCGCGCCGGCGCCTATAGTTCTTCCGCCTTCTCTGATAGCGAATCTAAGTCCGTGCTCCATAGCGACCGGATAAATCAATTCAGCATTTATCTCTGTATTATCACCCGGCATTATCATCTCAACGCCTTCGTTAAGCGAGATAGATCCTGTTACATCTGTTGTTCTGAAATAGAACTGAGGTCTGTAATTGTTGAAGAAAGGCTTGTGTCTTCCGCCTTCTTTTTCCGTCAGTACATAAACCTCTGCCTTGAATTTGGTATGCGGTGTTACCGAACCGGGCTTTATGATACACATCCCTCTTTCGATATCTTTCTTGTCAACGCCTCTCAGAAGCAGACCAACATTATCTCCGGCCTCTCCTCTGTCCAGAAGCTTTCTGAACATCTCAACACCTGTACATACAGACTTTCTCTTTTCTGCAGTAAGACCTATGATCTCAACCTCTTCCCCGACCTTAACAGTACCTCTTTCGATCCTTCCTGTAGCAACAGTTCCTCTTCCTGTTATAGAGAACACATCCTCAACAGGCATAAGGAAAGGCTTGTCCTGATCTCTTTCAGGTGTCGGTATGTAGCTGTCAACCGCATCCATAAGCTCTATGATGCACTTTGATTTTTCGGGATCTTCGGGGTGCTCAAGAGCGTTCAGTGCAGAACCCTGAATGAAAGGTATCTCGTCAGCCGGGAATTTATAGAACTCAAGAAGTTCTCTCACTTCCATTTCGACAAGGTCAAGCAACTCGGGATCGTCAACCATATCAACTTTGTTTAAGAAAACGACCAGATAAGGTACATTCACCTGTCTTGCAAGAAGAATGTGCTCTCTTGTCTGGGGCATCGGTCCGTCAGCAGCAGAAACAACAAGTATTGCTCCGTCCATCTGAGCAGCTCCGGTTACCATGTTCTTAACATAGTCGGCGTGTCCGGGGCAGTCAACATGCGCATAGTGCCTGTTTGTCGTTTCGTACTCAATGTGAGCAGTGTTGATGGTGATACCTCTCTGTTTTTCCTCAGGAGCCTTATCGATCTCGTCAAAAGCGATAACTTTTGCTCCGGTAACTTTGTTCAGAACGAGGGTGATCGCAGCTGTCAATGTGGTTTTTCCGTGGTCAACATGACCTATTGTACCAATGTTAACATGCGGTTTGGTTCGTTCGAATTTTTCCTTGGCCATTCATTTACCTCCGTTTGAGTAAACTTTATTCTTCGTTTTAATTATACACATAGCCGAATTTCTTCAGCGTCTTTTTTGTTTCTTCTTCAGACATCGGCACAAATTCTTTAAACTCCATACTCGAGTTTGCCCGACCCTGCGAAAGATTTCTGAGCCTGTTCGTATATCCGAACATTTCTGCAAGAGGAACGGAAGCTTTTATGATCTGAAAATCATTCCTGAGCATAAGTTCATCCACCTTCCCTCTGCGCGAGTTTATGTCTCCGGTAAGACTTCCGACATAAGATATCGGAGTATGTATCTCAACCTGCATTACCGGTTCTAGAAGGACAGTTCCGGATTTCGCACCAGCCTCATTAAAAGCAGCACTGCCGCATATCCTGAAAGCCATTTCCGACGAATCAACCTGATGAAATGATCCGTCTAAAAGCTCTACCCTTACATCCATCACCGGATAACCGGCACTCGGACCTGAAGTAGCAGCACTCTTAATTCCATCCTCTATAGCGGGAATGTACTCTTTAGGTATCTTGCCGCCTGTTATTTTATTTATAAAAACGAGACCCGAATTAGGCTCACCGGGACCGATATTCATAACAGCATGAGCGAACTGACCTTTGCCGCCGGTCTGCTTGGAGTGCCTGTAGTCAACCTTTACCTCTTTCTTAAGCTTTTCTTTGTATGCCACCTGAGGTTCACCGACATTAACATTTAAGGAAAATTCCCTTCTCAATCTGTCAATTATTATATCCAGATGCAACTCTCCCATTCCCGATATGACGGTCTGGGCAGTTTCCTCGTTGAATTTAATTGTAAAAGTCGGATCCTCTTCAGCAAGTTTCAGAAGCGAGTCAGTAAGCTTGTCGGAATCTGTTTTTGTTTTCGGCTCAATAGCCTGATGCACGACGGGATCAGGAAACTTAAGGGTTTCAAACCTTATCCTTGAATTGTTATCGCAAAGAGTATCCCCTGTCCTTGTGTTCTTCAGACCCACTATAGCAACAATATCTCCGGCCTGACAACTCTCCCTGTCCTCTCTTTTGTTCGAGAACATCTGAAGTATCCTTCCGATACGCTCTTTTTTCAGTGTATTTGAGTTGATCAGAGCATCCCCGGCCTTAATCTTTCCGGAATATACCCTAAGATAGATCAGTTTCCCCACATACGGATCAGTTGCTACTTTAAAAGCGTAAGCCGAGAACGGTTCTTCAACAGAAGGCTCTCTTGAAATAACTTCCTCACTGTCCCATTTGAATCCCGGATAGTTTTTGGTGTCAAGAGGCGTCGGGAGGTAATCTATTACACCGTCAAGTAATGCCTGAACACCTTTATTCTTGAAGGCGGATCCGCAAAATACGGGAACGATTTTAAGATCAAGAGTTGCTTTTCTTATTGCCTTTTTTATCCTTTCCGAAGAAATTTCTTCGCCTTCAAGAAACAACTCCATCAGCTCATCATCGTAGTCCGATATCGACTCAAGCATTATTTCCCTGTATCGAGATGCCTGATCAACAAGATCATCGGGAATATCTATTTCTTCGAATATCAAGCCGTCATTCTGCGAATACATTCTGGCATTGAACCTGATGAGGTCAATGACACCTGCGAACATCTCTCCGTCACCTACGGGTATCTGTACGGCTATCGGGTGAGCACCAAGTCTTTCCTGTATCATGTCGAGTACATTGTAATAATCAGCACCAACTCTGTCCATTTTGTTCACGAAAGCGATTCTCGGAACCTTATACTTGTCAGCCTGCCTCCAGACAGTTTCCGATTGGGGTTCAACACCCCCTACACCGCAGAAAAGGGCCACTGCACCGTCGAGAACCCTGAGTGACCTTTCGACCTCTACTGTAAAATCAACATGCCCCGGAGTGTCTATAATATTAATGGAATGATCTTTCCAGATGCAGGTTGTAGCTGCAGATGTTATCGTTATGCCCCTTTCCTGTTCCTGAGGCATCCAGTCCATGACCGCCGTTCCGTCGTGAACCTCACCCACCTTATGAAGCCTGCCTGTATAGAACAGTATTCTTTCAGTGGTTGTGGTCTTTCCGGCGTCTATATGGGCCATTATACCGATATTTCTGAGCTTATCAAGTGTCATAACAGTAACTAGAACCTAAAATGCGCAAAAGCTTTGTTGGCTTCTGCCATTTTATGCATGTCTTCCTTTTTCTTTATTGATGCACCTTCATTCTTTGATGCCGCGAGCAGTTCGTCGGCAAGCTTTATCGACATAGACTTTCCGCTTCTCTTTCTTGAGTTTGCAATAATCCACCTTATCGCCAATGCCTCTTTTCTCTCCGATCTGATCTCGATCGGCACCTGTACATTCGCACCACCGAGCCTTCTCGACTTTACTTCAAGCACGGGTTTAACATTTTCCACTGCCTGCCTGAATATTTCGTTTCCCTTTTTTCCTTTTTCTTTCAGCTCGATCATCTCCAGTGCGGAGTAGAAAATGTTCTCAGATATTGATTTTTTACCTGACTTCATCATATTGTTGATGAATCTTGCTATCACCAGATCCTTGTAGACCGGATCGGGTAATATCTGTCTTTTTATTGCCTTAGATCTTCTGGACATTTAATTTCCCCGTTTTTTACTTTTTAGGCCTTTTAGCACCATATTTTGACCTGCCCTGCAGCCTTCCCGTAACCCCGGCTGTATCCTGGGTTCCTCTAATGATATGATATCTGACACCCGGAAGGTCTTTCACCCTGCCGCCTCTTATCAGAACAACGGCATGTTCCTGAAGATTGTGACCTTCGCCGGGTATGTAGGCCCATACCTCCATAGAGTTGGAAAGCCTTATCCTGGCAACTTTTCTCAGCGCCGAATTCGGTTTTTTCGGCGTCATAGTTGTTATTTTTGTGCAGACCCCTCTTTTTTGGGGGCAACTCTGCATGGCCGGAGATTTGGTTTTCTTTTTGATCTCATTTCTTCCAAATCGGACCAATTGATTGATAGTCGGCATCAATTTTCTCCAATATAAACTTTTCTATGTTAATAGTTTTTGCAATTATTTTGCACCCTCTCCCACTCTTTTCAGGTTTGCACCGAGGCTGTTTGAACCTGCACCCGGACATCCCAAAATTTGCGGAAAACGAATATAACAAGATTTGAATTTATTGTCAATGTTTTTTTTGACCAATTATCGGGAATTTTCAAGACACAAAAAACAATTACATTTCTCCAACTGTCATAATTTTAGTGCCGGGGAAATAAAATTCAATTATTTCTCTGAAGTTTTTGCCCATCGAAGCTTTTCCGGCAGCACCAACCTGACACATTCCGGTTCCATGCCCGAAACCCGCACCTTTGAACACGAATGTTTCAGCATAACCCCTATTGTCCATGTTCAGTTTCTGCACATAAAAATTGCCGCTATATAGGGGAGGTCTGGACAATTGTCTCCGGATATTAAGCTCTCTGTTTATAGTAATGCTTCTTTTTGATCCTTCCACCCGAACAGCCTTCGCCTTACCTGATGTTCCCCTTCCGGTTACAATGATATCTTTTATTTCGCCGATATCTGTTCCGGTAGTCGATCTGATTATTCTTTCGAGATCTCTTCTCCTGTGCCTTACTTCCCACCTGTAGAATTTTCTTGCGAAATCAAGATGGGATGATACATTTTTATTATCTAGATTACAGTATGAATCCGGTCTCGAATCTATCCACCTTCTGAAATCAGCTTCACGGGAAAGATCACCTATATTCTGTGCGGTTATTTTTTCAGGCGAACAACAAGGTTTTGGCTGGAGGTATGGCAGTCTTGACGAACCCCAGATAACATCGTTCCCTTCAGTGTGCCCTCCGCATGTTGAATGGAAAAGTGCCTCGGCCGGCCGGCCATCATAGGTCAGGATCAGCCCTTTTGTCAGGTCAGTAGCAAGATCAGTCCGGTCGTTTCTGTGATCAATTCCCGTATAGACCTGACTGTAGACATCACTTGAAAGGGAGTATGGTTTGTTCCTGAATTTGGCTCCCACTTTTGAAAAAACATTGGTTCTGGCAAGAATAGCCTGGGCCTTTAAAGCTTCCATTGGGGCGCCTGAAGGCATTTCAGAAGGTACTACCCCATAAACATAATCCTCAATATCAACATCATTGACTACAGTGATCCTGCCGCTTATACTGATAAATTCGATATTACCTCTGTAGCTTCTTGACCGGGTATTCTCCCATCCTGTATTCTGCCCCGAAACGGCTCTTCCCACAGTAGCAAAAGAATCATCGTACAGGGGTCTGAAAACAACATCATCTTCTGTAGTGAATCTTTCTCCTGTCGTTGTATTATCCAGAACTATTGCACTGCCCTGAGCCGTTACTCTCCATATACCTAAAGATCTTTTTCTTGAAAATATCTGCCTTCCCCTGCTGTGTATCGAGTAAAAACCGCTGAAAGAAAACAGTATATCGTTCTCCTCATCAAGTATCCCGACCCTTACAGTGGTCCTCAATGAAGGCGGAATCAAGGGTTCGGGTTCGGTTACCTCTTTTTCGTCCGTATCTTCCATTCTCATTTCTGAAATAATTATTTCCTGTATAGGTCTGCTCTTTTCTTTTGATACAGGAGTGCATGATGACAAAAAGGACATAAAGATCGCTACCAGTGTTGCGACGGCTGATAAATGAGCCCTATTCATACTGGTTTATCTGCTGGATCCTCTTTAGAATAAGTAAAAGTTCTCTGTTTCTGAACGGTTTTGTTATGTAACCGTCGGCACCCATGTTCAAAGCTTCTGTTGTGGTGTATTCTTCAGAAAAACCGGTCATTATCACAGCGGATATATTCTCGTACTTTTCTTTAATTATACTCAAAAGCTCCAAACCGTCCATTTCAGGCATTTTCATGTCTGTAATTACTATGTTGATACCTGTGTCGTCAAGAACTTTCAGAGCCTCAACTCCGTTTGTGGCCGTATAACAGTCAAAACCTTTTTCGGTAAAAAAGGTTTTCAGCATCGAAAGCATGTTCTCTTCATCATCAACCACAAGTATTTTAACATCTGCCATTTTAACACCTGCAATTATTTCGGTTGCGTGTCAGTCTCGATGATAATATAAACCCTGCCGTCAATTAAATCAACTCAAAAAAATTAAAATATTCATGTCAAAAATTTTCCTGAATAGCGGCGGGATAGGCAGAAAATCATATAACCTATAGCAGCACCGAATATCCATCCGGTCACAACATCCGACGGATAATGCATTCCGAGATACATTCTTGATATACCGATAAAAAGTGATATCGGAATAAAAACTGCGGTCATTTTTTTATAGAACAGTGACAAAGCCGCGGCTGCGGCCATGGAATTCGAAGCATGGTTGGAATAAAATGAAAATGACGATCTAAAAGAACTGATACCATCGGTAATTACCCATATCTCCGACCTTACGCGCCAGAAGTTCAGACCTTCCAGAACCTGACATGGTCTGGATCTTGCAAAAATGGGCTTAACCACCCTTGCCGCGAAAAGATCAGAAATACCGACCGCTATACCTGCTATAATGATAGCTGTCATCGCTTTTTTCAATGCGGGCCGTCCGTTCTTTTTGTACATAATATATATAATAAGGGCCGCCAAAGGAACGAAATAGAACACAGATCTCTTATCCGACATAAAAACAAAGAATGTATCAAAAAAACCGTTTTTTATTGTTTCGTTGAAGAAAAAAAGGATACTTTTATCCAGTTCATAAATCATACTCATTTTTTGCATACCTCGCAAATGTATTTATCTTTTCCGCACCCTTTTCTGTAAGTATTTCACAAAACATTACATCATTCGAACTGACTAAGAACGAAATATCTTTTACATTCCTTTCATTACCGGTCCTGGAAATTTCATATAGGGCAGCTTCGGCAATATGTTTGGAGTCATTTTTGAAGCAGTAGTTTAAAAGTCTCAGTTCATTTTTAAAAGCGGAAGTGAAAGACGGCATTATAAATCCGGCGTATTTTTCCTTAAAAAATATTTTCTTCCATAAATCTTCACTTTCATAACTTTCATCCATGTAATCCTTGTAGAGCTTATCGGCAGGAAGAAATGAAAACACTTTGTTCATTTTATCGCATTCTGAAACCATATCAAAACGCTCTTCGGGTTCTATTTTTGAAAACGGGAACAGCTCGACTCCTACCGGCATTTTTACATCATTTTCAGTAAGGTTCATTTTAAAGAGGATCAATTCATCGAATTTTTCATAACGGTATTCTTCAAGAAAGCTCTGAACTGAATTTTTATTCAACCAATCGTCCGACACTGATACTTCAAGCTGTTCTTCTGGTTTGAAATAATACTCGTTATCCGAGAGGAACGCGAATACGAGTTTCAAAGCATCTTTTACGCTATCTTCATTGCTGTCGGCATCCGGGGCGAGCTCAAAACACTTTTCCCATACCCTTCTGGTGCCCGTCCTGTATATTTCGACCCTAAGATAAGGCCTGCCGTTGTTTCTGACGAGAAAATAATCTCCTTCGACCGCAGCTTTTGATTCGAACATTCTCTGAAGCTGATAAGAATAGATCGCAACCTGATCGGGCGAGTGAAAGCCTTCGAAATAGTCGCGTGCGAATTTATGCCTTATTATCTGTAGTTCCATCTATTTACCGAACCTGAAAACTATCACATCGCCGTCCTGAACAATGTATTCTTTGCCTTCGAGACGGGCCTTTCCTTTGGATTTGGCAACTGAACGGTCAAAATTGCACTCAACGAAATCCTTATACGATATTACTTCTGCCTTAATGAATTTTTTCTCGAAATCTGTATGAATAACGCCTGCTGCCTGAGGTGCTGTCATACCCTTTCTGATATTCCATGCCTTCACCTCGATCTCGCCCTCTGTCAGAAATGTACTCAGACCCAGAAGTTCATAAGTTTCGCGTATAAGAAGGTTCAGACCGGGTTCTGTCAGACCGTAATCCTTTAAGAATTCGGCTTTCTCTTCAGGTTCAAGAAGGGACAGTTCGGCCTCGATCCTGCCGCAGATCTTTACAGCTCCGCATTCTGTTTTCCCGGCGTATTCTTTGACCGCTTTAGTATATTCTGAGTCTTCTCCGGTCATCAGCTCCTCTTCCGATATATTACATACAAATATCACAGGTTTGAGAGTGAGCAGGTTAAGGTCCGAAAGCGAATTTATCTCCTGTTCTGTGAGTTCAAGGCTTCTCGGATGCTCGAGTTCGGACATTTTGGCCTGAAGTTTTTCATACAACGGCTGCATATCAAGCGCATGCCTGTCCCTGGCCCTTATCAGCTTTTCGTTCTTGTTTATCCTGTTCTCTATTGTTTCGAGGTCTTTTACTATAAGTTCCGTTTCGACATTCTCTATATCTCTTTCGGGATTGACCGTCTTATCCACATGCACTACATTTTCGTCATCGAAACATCTTACCACATGCAGAATAGCATCAACAAGTTTTATATCGCTCAGAAACTTATTTCCGAGTCCCTCGCCTTTTGATGCCCCGCTTACAAGTCCGGCAATATCCATGATCTCAAGATGGTTGTAAACCTTTTTATTGCTTACGACATTAGCGAATATCTCATCAACTCTGTTATCAGGAACATCAACGACCGCATTATTCGGTTTTATCGTCGAAAAAGAATACGATGTTGACTCCGCCTCGGATGAAGTGAGTGCGTTGAATATAGTCGTTTTGCCTATATTGGTGATCCCTACAATACCGGCTCTGATTCCCATAAGTTTTACCTTCCCTTTTAAAAAGTAAGAGGCAGCCTGTGCTGCCCCTTATTAAGATGTGTTTTTTTACTGACCCAGTGTCGCGACCATAACGGCTTTTATGGTATGCATCCTGTTCTCCGCCTGATCGAAAGCCACGCATGCTTCTGATTCGAAAACATCTTCAGTAACTTCGATGCCGTTCTTTAAACCGAACTGCTTCGATACCTCTTTACCAAGAATAGTATCGGCATTGTGAAACGAAGGCAGACAGTGCATGAATTTAACATTAGGATTCTTTGATTTTTTCATAAGAGCCGGGTTGACCTGATATGGCTTTAGAAGTTTTATTCTCTCTTCCCAAACCTCTTTCGGTTCTCCCATGGAGACCCAGACATCCGTATGTATAAAGTCAACGCCCTTTACGGCTTCTTCAACTTTTTCTGTTATAGTTATACGGGCGCCGGACCCTTTTGCTATTTTTTTGCATGTCTTGATAAGATCGGCATCCGGAAGAAGGTTTTTTGGTGCACCTATTCTGACATCCATTCCGAGGATCGCGCCGATTACAAGAAGCGATCTTCCCATATTAAAACGGGCATCTCCGACATAAGCGAAGGATATCTGCTCAAGAGGTTTGCTGCAATGTTCGGTCATTGTGAGAACATCTGCCATCATCTGTGTTGGATGCCACTCATTGGTAAGCCCGTTCCAGACAGGAACTCCCGCGTGAACCGCAAGTTCTTCGACTATTTCCTGGCCGAATCCGCGATATTCTATTCCGTCATACATTCTTCCAAGCACTCTCGCTGTATCTTTTATCGTCTCTTTAAGTCCCATCTGACTGCCTGTAGGCCCGAGATAAGTGACATGAGCCCCCTGATCGTAAGCTGCTACTTCGAAAGCACAGCGCGTACGGGTCGAGGCTTTTTCGAATATCAGAGCTATGTTCTTTCCTGTAAGCCTCTGCTGTTCATAGCCTCCGTATTTTGCGGCTTTAAGGTCTTTTGACAGTTTTAGAAGAAACACCAGTTCCTCTTTTGTGAAATCCAACTCTTTTAGAAAGTGTCTGTTTCGCAGGTTGAATGCCATTTCAGTTCTCCTTTTCTACTTCATATTTATATATAATTTCCCCTTCTCTGGCCATGCCCCGTTCCCGGGCCTTTTTCTCCATCTCGAAGGGGTCCCTGTTTATAAGCAGTTCGTTCTTTTCTTTCTGCCGTTCAATTCTGATTTTCAGATCCTCAATGCCCGTCCTGGTTCTTTCGTTTTCTTCCCTCACCTCAAAAAGCCTCCATATGGAATAGTGACCGGACAGGAATAAATAATAACATATTGTCATTGCAACGGCAATTGTAAGTATCAGTCCTCTATTTCTTTTTTTGCGTCTTTTCATAATCCTTTCCGGCCATCATGCAACAAATTTCGAATATAAGTCTTTTTTCAATATTACTCAATAGGGTATTTTCTAATAATTTTTTATCCTTTTCAGAATAAGATCGGCGATGTTGAGATTATACCCCTTTGAAGCAAAGATGATCTCTTCATTCTCGTCTATAATAAAGACCAGAGGGTAATACTCGTCAGGCATATCGGAAATAATAATATCGCCCCTGCTCCTTATCGTGCCTTCTATCTCCGGAAGATCATTATCAGTCCTCAGCTCTGTGTGTATAACAAGTACCGCATTGTTTTCCGCATATTCTCCGGTTCTGCCGATAAGCAGATCTGTCATCAAACGGGTAGGTTCATTGGGAATAACTCCCCTGACAAGAAGTATCTTCAGACCCCCGATCCCTTTTTCTTTTATAAAATCAGTTATTTTTTCTAGAGACGATTTGTCAAAATCATCTGTCAGATCAAGATACTCCCTCGGAGTTTCCAGATAAATACTAAGTTCTTCTTCCGTTCCGTCAACAGGTATTATATGGATATTGGCATCACCGTTAGAATTTCTGATCCCCGCCTGAACATAAAGTTTTTTATCCCGATCAAAAGGATAATTTACGATATATGACAAAGAATCGTTTTCCCCATCAAAAAAAGAAGCTCTTAATGTCCCTTCTTCCAACTCTGACATAAGAAAATTGCGCCACGGTTCCGCTTTCACCTGCACACTGTCAACAAATATCTTCAGTTTAAAACTGTTTGAAACAGCCTTTTCATCACCACTTTTTTCGTCGAATGCCACCGGAACGAATTCTTTTCCGTTGTAAAACTCAAGACTTCCCCTCCATCTGGTTGGAATTCCGAGGGTTGTGAGCACAGCATCGGTAAGTTTTGTTTTGCCGAAAGGCGACACATGCTTCATATTTATGAGATCAAGCGGATTCTGGTGAGATGAATAGTAATGACCGGTGTACAGAGTATCTTCTTCAAGTTTTGAATCCACCCATTCAACAGCATTTTTTACGGTATTTGAGATATTTGAAACGGCAAGGTGATTTATCTGTTCATATAATTCTTTTTGCCATCCGTTTTGAACAGGCTGGGCTCCCGACCAGGTGGGAGCGATAACATTTCCGGCAAAAATGGTGTCGGGAACACTTCTTCCGTATCTTTTTTTCCCTTCAGAATAGATTACGGCTGCATTTTTAACCGAAGCACTGTCCGGGATCTCGCAAAGTTCTTTTATGTCCCAGTTCAGAATAATATCGGTTATAGCGCTATAAACACCCGGTCTGTCTTTCACGGGGAGAATATCCGCTCCTTTGTAAGCCTTAAGAAAGGTTTGCGTATTACCGCCAAGCCTGTCACATTTATCCAGAAATTCTTTTTTTGATCCGTAAAAATCCGAACTGTTCTGATACTTTCGGCTTTTTAAAAAATACTCCGCAAATTCTGCGGTCTTTCTGTATTCTAAAAGTCTTTTCTGTCTTTTCAGCGACGCATTCTCGCGCATCAGATCGAACCTTCCTTCAAAAAATCTCCTTTCACCATTTTCGGATGAAGTTTGCGGCGCTATCTGAAACCTGAAGTTCAGACCGGTCTTTTCAATTTTTCCATTATTTGACAGAGCTATGCTGACACTCGTCTGACCGTCAGTAGTATCGAACAAAGAAAATCCCGTACCGTAATTTTGATGATACGCGCCAAGATAGACCGTACCTTTTCCGAGCGGTATAACGGCGATTCCGTTTTCATCCGTTCTCATTCTGTGCATGGGAAAAAGTCCGCCCCATGAGAATCCGTATATTATTATTTCTGCATCAGAAATAAACAGTCCTGCACTGTCAGTCACTGATATTTCGCATCTGTCCCATTTGTCTGAATAGTATCTGATCGAACTGATCTCTGTAGAAATGTCTGTTGTTCCGATAACATCGTCTCCCTCAAAAACTCCAAAAGCTCTTGATGTGATCAGGGTAGCTCTTTTCGTGGTCGGAGTGAACCATGTGCTGTTAAGCCTGTCCGAAGGCTCACCGAGATATCTCCATCCTTCAGGTGTCCAGACCTCGACCCATGCGTGATTCGAGTCTGTGAAATTCCAGAGGGGCGTTCCTGCGGATCTGACAGGTATCCCGACACTTCTAGCCGCGGACATATAAAGGATCATCATTTCCTCGCATCTGCCGTATCCTCTTTTTATGCTTGTAAGAGGACCCTGATCTTTGCCGTGGGTAGATTTGTATGTCATCTGTTCTTCATACCACAAATTTACAAGGATCGCGGCTTTTTCAATGTCTTCGATATCCTTAAGTACCGGATGGAGTTCGTAATAGAATCTTTCCCTCCAGTCTTCGAAAGGTTCCTGCGTTGACCTTAAAGGCAGGACGAAGTGATTAAATATATCTTCATCATATAAAGAAGCGTATTTGAATTCTTTTGTCTTAAGAGCATACTCTACATTTTTTTCGATATAATCAGGTGTCAGTAGCGAAAGATCGGCAGGTGATGAATTATCCAGAATGAACCTGACATGTTCGGAGTATTTTGAGTTTTCATACAGATCAAGAAGACCTTGCGCATTTTGCCCGGCATATCTTTGAATTCTTTCTGCCGCTGGTTTCGCCCCTAAAGCACTTATGACAGAGAGCGCTATCAAAAACAACATTTTCGTCATGGTCTTCCCGCTGTTGATTTTATATTATAATACTACAAAAAAAATGTTTCCGCAAATGAAAAAAGCCGCGAAAACGCGGCTTTTTTCAACTAAGAAATGAAATGTCACTATTTCATGAGTACCATTTTCTTTGTCTCGGCTCTTCCGTTGACATTGAGCTGGTAGAAATAAACACCTGAGTTAAGAGAACCTGCATCGAAGTTCACTGTGTGAACGCCTTTTGCCATTCTTTCATTCTTCAGGTTCATAACAGTTTCACCTTTAATGTTAAAGACAGTAAGTCTAACATCCGAATCGTTCATCAGACTGAATTTGATTTCAGTATTCGGGTTGAACGGGTTCGGGTAGTTCTGATACAGGTTGAAGTCTTTTGTAAGGCTTATATGCTCAACTTCAATTCCTGTTGGATCGGTGCTTTCTATCTTCCATATCCTTAAAAACTGCTGATAATGCCACAGTGTCGAACCGTCCGTACCGCTTATTGGATCTGAATCCGGGTCAACATGCTGATGTGCTCCGAAAACTGTAAGGGTTCCTGCACCTTCTGCTCCGCCTACATTTCTGCCGAGGCTCGCTACATTCCAGCCTTCCTCATGCAGACGGGCATCACCGGTAATATCCCAAGCATACTTAACATACAGATGTCCATCCTCTTCAGGATCATAACCTTCGAAATTTTCGAGTGCATTGAACCTTTCTGCATGTGCCCATGTTGTAGCGGTGTCATGACTGTAGGTAAAGAATGCATTATTGTTGTACTTAAAGCCGCCGTCTATAGGATTAGCCATTGCTCCGACTTCCGGCCTGTCTGCCCATGAAGCATATACCACACCCTTACCGGCATGTCCGATTGATACTTTACCGTCGTTTACATACTGTCGAGCGAAATCCCACGCAAGACCGGTTCTATCGTCATTAAGCCAGCCCATCAAATTTCCTGCAAGGCTGGCGTGCTCCCACTTAACTCCGTCATCATGAAGGGTACCTGTAACAACATACATTCCGAATATTACCTCACCATCGCGGTACGGGAACCAATATTGGTCTGTTTCGGTAGACTCTGGCCATACCTCCATCAAAACATAAACCCTGTTATTCTCATCCATGACAACATCAATATCATGATAAATGAAAGGCCAGTTGATAGGTACCAGTTCCTCTTCTTCGTCACCTATGTCGTCAAGTGCATTATACCAGGGGAAAACTTTGTACATATCGTCAGCAGGAAAGAAGTTGTTTCCCTCCATACCGGGAGTTATCCATGTATGTCCCCAGTCAGTAGTGTAGATATAACCGGGTCTTAAATGCAAACCGTAGTCAATGGGATTGCCTTCAAGATCATGAACTTCATAAGTAACATCGTCATAAATGACCATTGCGATGCCGTATCCTGTACCGTAGCCTCTTTCATCCTTAGCCATAGCAAGTTTGATATCGCCGTATGTGTTTAAGAATCCGTTTTCACGATCGCTTCCGTCAATATACGGTCCGTCTCTCCAGTCTGTGAAATTCCATAGTTCTTCATCCCAGAGATCCTCAACATCTGTGTTAGGATCTGTATATCCTGTAACAAAAGCGAATTTGTACTCATCCCAACCGGTTGGGAGTCCGCCCGTAGTCCAATAAGTCGGCACATGATAAGACCCTTCCGCCTCATTGTAAACCGCGTCTCCGAAACCCAACCAGGATCCGGGTATTGAGGTTTCAGAATCTTCTCCAAGAACAGGTGTGGCATCGGGATCAGAGTTCATCCACATTGGTATCCAGTAACTGCCGTCCCAACCCCAGTTTGAATCACCGAGCAACATATAGGGTTCTGATTGAGCGCCAACACCGTCTCCATCATCCCAGTAATCGTTGAATATACCGAATATCCAACCGTTCGCAACACCTATACTGTTGGGATATCTTCCGGCGGGGTTACCACCCACATGTGGCGAATATTCCCATGCGGCCTGACCGAAAGCATTGAAATCATCTCCTGCTCCCCACTCGGATATAACACCGCCTATGGTTCCCAGACCTGTTCCGTGAAGTTTTCCGTAAACACCCCCGATGATCGCTTTTACATCAGGGTCTGTTCCGAAACCTTCAGGGTAATATGCCTGCACTCTTCTCTGCGCCCAATTGTTCCAACGAAGTCCGAGACCCGCTTTGTCAAAAGAACCTACATTCATACCCTCAAAATCGCCTTCATAATCGCTTCCTTTAGAAACGAGACCCTGAGGTTCTATCACCATTCTATCCTGGACCCTGAGTTCGGGTCTAAGGAACCTGTCCGGTCTGTTCAAAGCCGCAAACAAACCTCCCGCAAACACTACTAAGGCAAGCAGTGCGATAATCGTTCTCTTCATTTTCTTTCCTCCATTTCATTTTCCTTTATATAATCTGCACAATTCTGCTATGCTGTGTAAATTACATCACAATTTTGCAAACCGCAAGTAAAAAATTCTTAATCTTTGCGATCCTACCTCAACTCATATCCGAAAGTTATCATATGGGTCATACCAAGATACCCCATATGCTTCCAGGCGTAATCAAGTTTAATTCCCAGATCATTCATCTTAAATCCGAGTCCGAGTCCGGTTCCCATCATATTGATGCCGCTCTCTGTGTATTTCAACTCGGGATCTTCCGGATTCGCACTGTCGGGAAAATCAACATTACTGCTCTTTAACAACCAGTACTCGTCGTTGTCGATCCTTCTGCCGAACCTTGCAAAGAACATATCATTGTATGAATATTCAAGACCAAGAGTAATGTACTCGGCGTTATCCGAAGGATGCGCCGCCTCAAAAAGAGTAACGAGTTTATTTACACCGTCGTCCACTGGTGTCCAGCTGGCTCCGAAAACAAAAAGCATCGGAAGCGGTGTGTCCTCTCTGATATAGGAGTAGTTCGTTCCGAAATTTCTGATAGACATTCCGAAAATCAGTGATTGCCATTCAGTATCGTAATAAGTTCCTATATCACCGGATCCTACATATACTGTTTCTCCGGCGAGACTTTCAACAATAAACTTCAGTGTGCCTCCGACTGAGAATTTTGTAGTCAGCCTCTGAGCGTAGGATGCACCAATGAACATATCACTTGCACTGAAAGTCCTTCCGGTTCCGGTCGGATGAGAAGGAGTTGTCTCGTCCATTTCACCGGTTGTAAGATAACCGAACTGGAGTCCGGCGGCCGCATTCATAGCGGGCAGAGGATAGACTGCGCCGGCGAAACTGTACTGAATATCGGCGGCATAGAAATTATGAGAAGCTATCATTTCTATGTTATTCAGGTTGACAAGCCCGGCAGGATTGTAATACAAAGTTGAGGCATCATCCGAAAGACCGATGAAAGCTCCGCCGAGAGCCGTTCCTCTCGCCGTGACATCAAGTTTCAAAAATGTCATACCCGCGGTCCCCGCTTTATCCTGAGCGAACACCGACATGAGTCCCGCGAGAATAATTAATACTGTCAGTCTTTTCATTTTGAGCCTCCGTCGTTATTGATATCGAACCATTCGATCATTGCTTTGAACATATCGCTGACCTGATCCTGAGAATTGTCCATAAAGAATGCCGGCATGCCGAAGAAAGCCGTACGGTATAATGAACCCGGTGCCACATATCTTGTTGCAACGGTACCCGATCTTTTCAGTACCGGAGAATGTATCTCACCGGTTCTGTAATTTGTATTGTATAAGAAATGCTTTATACCGTCATACACATCATCAACCGTGAGGCTGTCATTGGAAGTATCTCTGGGCAGGTCGTAAACTGATCTGTACGAATAAACGATCTCGCCTTTAAACGCCTCTATTGTAGGAATACCTGTCAGTACAGTTCCGTTGGCTTTTAGGGAGTGCCTGCGAATCGAGCCGCCCGGTCCGTCTGAATCAACCCAGTATTTGTTGACCCTTGCACTGTCAACTCTCAAAGGCTTCAAAAGAGCATCCGAAGCAAGAGGTGATGAATGTATGTGTTCATAAAGATCAACTCCGATGAAATCATAATTATCTGCAAGCCAGTGTTCTCTTGGAAGCTGCGGGTTCGGAGGGTTCCCTCCAACGAGAGTATGTGTTTTACTTTCAGGAAAAGTCATCGAATAGATTCCGAAATAATCTCTTAAAAATCTCTCGGCACTACCGCTTAGAGCCTGACCCATGTCTTCAACTCCTACTATTCCGTCAAAAACATATCTGTGAGGAGCATCGTATCTGTTTACGGGCATCTGATTCGGTGATGCATAATATCTTCCGTAAACTACCGAAGGACCCATGAGAAAAACATTTCCGCCGACATCAAGATAACTTCTCAGCAATTGGTGATATCCTCTGAAAGGAGGCTGTCCGAAAAAATCAACGCCATTGGTATTACTCCTGTCATCAGATACTGATATGACAAGATTATACCTTATAAGGTCTCTCATGTCGGGACTATATGACTGTCTGTAAACTGCTGTAGAGTCAACAACCACTTCAGGGCTTGACGGATCGTCAGGATCCTCAAGACCGAACTCGTAATCCCACCTTACAAAAACAAGTTCCTTCTTGAATTTTACTATTTCGTAACTGTTTAGAGAATCTTCTCTGGTAACAGCTGTTGAAATATCCCTGAACCCTGTGTACTCCAAAAGATCTCTATAGAACTCTTCCGTTTCGGCCGGATCAGGATTACCCATAATAAGATTTGCAGAAGTTGAAGGATACAGTGTAGGATCATTATCTTCGATCAGTAGTATTCCCTGATTAAAAAGAGGAGCAAAGACCTCAAAATTGATCGTTGACGGATTAAGAGATTCTTCAAAAGCATCGTCACGGACCCTGACCACAAACCTGAATCTGCTGCTTCCGGATTCATAAAAATCAAAAAGAAGTTTGGAAAAACTTACCGAAAGATTATTCACGCTCCATCCGCTTTCCGCCAGAAGAGGCATATTTGCAGTAGAACCGGTCTGAATCTTTGTCCTGTCGTAAAGCTCCCATTTAAATTCAAGATCAACATCAGGTCCGTCGGGATCCTCTCCCATCCATCTGAAATCAAAAGGCTGCCAGAACTGTGTCTCCTGCTCTAAAACCATCTGGGCTGAATCAGGTCCTACCGTCATCCAGTATTGGTCAAACCCGTTAAGTCCGAGTTTTCTTGAAAAGACCATGGGGAATTTAGGTCTTCTGTTCGTTCTTCTGAAGAGCTGTGTGGCTACTTCTGTCATAGCGCCCTGCTCATCAACTCCAAAAACAAAGAATTTTGACCATACGGCTTTAAAGTCCGCAACAATGGTATCGTGATCGACTATTTCTGACATGTAAGTTGTGTCCCAGTACACCACATCCGCATTGAACTCGCTGTAAGGAAAAGCGATATAGGCAAAAGATCTTTCCGTGGATGTCCATATTTTTCTCCCCTCCTCATTCAATCCGTC
>SLFX01000076.1 GCA_007124045.1 Candidatus Delongbacteria bacterium
ACAGGCTTCAGTACAGGAACTGGGTAGAGAAGAACAGAGAATATGTCCATAAAGCAGGAAAAGGAAAGATCGGCTATATCCATATTCCCAACATGGGCAATGACGGTTTCGCCGAATTCCACAGGACTTATCTGACCGAGTACAGATATGACGCGCTTGTAGTGGATGTCAGGTACAACGGAGGCGGATATGTATCCCAGCTTCTTCTTGAAAAACTGAACAGGAAGATTATCGGCTATGATACGATAAGATGGTCAAAAGAACCTGACACTTATCCGGGCGAAGCCGTTCACGGGCCGATAGTGGCTTTGACGAACGAATTCGCAGGTTCGGACGGTGACATTTTCAGCCACTCTTTCAAGCTGATGAAGCTAGGAAAGCTTATCGGAAAAAGGACTTGGGGCGGCGTTATAGGCATAAACGGGCAGTATTCGCTTGTTGACGGCACCATAACGACCCAGCCTGAGTATTCTTTCTGGTTTAAAGATGCGGAGTGGGGAGTCGAGAACTACGGCACCGATCCCGACATCGAAGTTGACAATAAACCTCAGGACTATGTCAAAGGTAAAGACCCGCAGCTTGACAAAGCCATAGCTGTCGCGCTCGAAGAGCTAAAAAAGAACCCTGTCAAAAAGCCTAAACTCGACAAAAGGCCCGACCTTTCGCTGCCGAAACTGCCGAAGGTAAAATAATACAGGATCGAATATTATTTCGAAAAGCGGGTGAAAAATCCCGCTTTTTTGTTTTGGATTTGCGAACAATATAGCTTAAATTTAGTATGAAAATTTAAAAACGGAGTTTTTATATGAAATTGACACTCCCGCTCACACTTCTTTTGACTTGCGGAGTATTATTCAGCTCAACCGGTATGATAAGAGGAAAAGTCACAAGTGCGGAAGGGAATCCTCTTCCCGAAGCTAACATCGTAATAATAAATACGACACTCGGAAGTGCATCGGACGAAGACGGAAAGTTCATTATAAGGGGCATTAAACCCGGCACCTATATTCTGCAGTGTTCATTCGTCGGATACAGAAATGCCATCCGGAGAAATATAACAGTAACGGCAAACAGATTCACTGAAGTTGATTTTGTTCTTACTCCGATCGATATCCGGCTTCAGACTATCGAGGTTGAAAGAGAAAAGGAAGATGTCATGAGCATAATTTCGACCCGTGAGCTGATCCTTCCCACGGTATTCGAAACATTTGAAATTGAAAAACCTTCATTTACCGGCGATATAAATGTAAATACAAGAGTAGGATTCTGGGAAAGATTTAGGCATTTCTTCCGCAGAAAATCATAAAGATACTATGCGGTTTTTTGTACTCATATCGATTTGTATAATAATATTTTCTTCGTGCTCCGGGCATAAGGATATTCTCAGGGAAGAGATAATCTATAAAGACGGCAGAATAACTTACAAAATCCATGTGCACGACCTTAACATTTCAGAACTTCCCAAAGAGTTCGCCGTGCTTCAGGATCCAAGAAGCGGTCACTGGTCGGTATCTTTCTATGACCTTGACAAAAAAGAAACTGTATTTGAGTATAATGCGAATAAAAATCTTCTCCCCGCATCAAACCTAAAACTGGTTACTACTGCAGCAGCGCTAAAATTGCTCGGAACAGATTACAGGTTCGAGACAGATTTCTTTATTGACGGACATATCGACAGAAGACTTAATCTGCTGAAAGGCAACCTTTACATTCTCGGCAGCGGCGATCCGTCCACCGCAGGTGATTTTCTAAGAAACAGGAGATCTCTTCAGATATTCGCTCCCCTGGTCGATTCATTAAAAAAAGTTCACGGAATAGATTTTATTGAAGGGCGGATAATTCCGTTAAATCCTTTCCGTTTCGAAAAAGCATTCGGAAAAGGATGGGATATTGATGATATCACCCACTATTATTCTGCAGCCGTTTCTCCTTTGACATTCCACGAAAATTTAACCAGAGTAAGGGTTAATAACGGCAGAGTAACCGTGATACCGCCATATTCTTTCAATGTCAGGCTTGATACCATTCCGGATCTGACCAGAAACCGGTTTAACCGCGTCATAGGAAGTGATTCACTGATCATAAGTTCAAATTTCAACCGTGCAGTATCAGGTTTCGTCACAGTCAATGATCCCGACAGATTTTATATTGATAACCTCAAAGCATACCTCTCCGACAACGGCATAAGAGTTCAGGACAGAGACATACAACCTTCCGGTGCAAAATATCATCTGGCTACAATAAAAAGTGACAGCCTCTATGCTATGCTTCACAAATGCAACGGTGAAAGCAACAACCTCTACTCTGAACAGATATTCAGAAAGATAGCCGAAACATTCTCGTCAGACAGTTCTTTTGCGGATTCGCTGGGAAATTTTCCCTCACGAACAGATATTGTCAGAGTGAACAGCGCTCTTTACGAAAGGCTTTTCGGTATTAACAATTTTAACCTTGCCGACGGAAGCGGACTCTCCAGAATGAATTTCTTTTCATCCTCAAAGTTCATCAGGGTTCTTGAGACCATGTACCATGATAAAAATTTTCTCATATACCTTTCATCCTTTCCCCTTCCCGGCACGGAAGGAACACTCCAGTCTCGAATGAACCATCCGTCGCTTAATAACAGACTTTTTGCCAAAACAGGAAGTATGACGGGAGTTAACTGCCTTACGGGCTATATTTATACCGAAAAAGGTACCAGACTCGCTTTTTCCATTCTTAATAATTATTATAATTTCGGACGGAACAGAACATTCGCATTTTATGAGGATATGCTTGTTTATTTCGCCGAGAACTATTAGGAGAAATTATGCTTAATTTTACAATGAGCCTGCCGACTGAAGTCTGTTTCGGTAAAGACAGTATAGACAAACTGGCGGAATATATAAACAAATTCAACGGTAAAAGGATACTTCTCGCATACGGCGGGGGAAGCATAATAAAGAACGGCATTTACGATAAGATAACTGCCATTCTAAACGCGAACGGAATATTTTATAAAGAGCTTTCAGACATAAAACCGAATCCTGATATTTCTTCGGTCAGAGACGGGGTAAAGATCATTAGAGAGCATGAACTTGACTTCATACTGGCGGCGGGGGGAGGCAGCGTCATTGATGCCTGCAAGGGTATGGCGGCCGGAGCTGTCTATGACGGCGACCCCTGGGATTTTTATCTGCGAAAAGCAAAGCTGACTGGGACTCCGCTGCCTGTAGGCGTGATCCTGACACTCGCCGCCACAGGATCCGAGACCAACTGGGGCTCTATTGTCTCGAACGCCAAAACTGAACGGAAACTGCCGTTCAGGCACGAACTGCTGAGGCCAAAGTTCGCCGTTCTCGACCCGTGCTTCACATACTCCGTGCCGGCCTATCACACCGCGGCCGGTATAGTTGACATAATGGCCCATGTGTTCGAGCAGTACTTCAGCCCGACAGACGGCGCGTTTCTTTCCGACAGACTCAGCGAAGCTGTCATGAAAACTGTCATTCATTACGCACCCGCCGTAATGGCCGATCCTGAGAACTATGAGGCCAGAGCCAACATCCTCTGGGCCGGAACGCTGGCATTGAACCAGATCCTGACCTACGGCAAAATGACCGATTGGGCAACGCACATGATCGAGCATGAGGTAAGTGCGATCTACGATATCAGCCACGGCGCCGGGCTGGCTATACTCTTCCCGAACTGGATGAGATTCGCACTTGATGAAGACACTCAGCCAAAGTTCGTTGAATACTCTAAAAATGTCTGGGGAGTATCCGCGGACGGGAAAACCGGTTTCGAGGTTGCTCATGAAGGAATTGACCGTACAACTGAATTCTTTAAAAGTCTGAATATGCCGCTGACACTTACAGAAGCCGGAATTGACGGATCAAGATTTGATGAAATGGCTGAAAAAGCCGTAGCGTTCGGAGACCTAGGCTCATTCAGAAAACTGGGAAAGAACGATGTTCTTGAAATACTTATAATGAGTTTATAATACATAACAGTGGAGAAGTTTTCAATGGAAAAGAAAGAAGTATCGAAAAAAATAGAACTCAATATAACGGGCATGAGCTGTGCAAGCTGCGCAGCCGCTCTTCAAAACAGTCTGAGCACAACAAAAGGTATAGCGAAGGCAAGCGTGAACATAGCGACCGAAAAAGCATCCGTGGAGTACGATGACGGCGTACTGGCCGTGAAAGACATTATCCGTGTGGTTGAAAAAACCGGATACGGCGTTCTTTCAGAAGCGGATAGCGCGGATGAAAAAGACAAAAGCGAAGAAGAATTCGAAAAAGCCCGCAAAAGACTTATTTATTCATCTGTACTCTCAGGCACGATCATGTTACTGATGATGATACACATGTTCATCATTCCTGTTCCGGGTTATCTTGTTATGATAGCGCTGATCGGATTCCCCGTGATTTTCGTAACAGGCAGACATGTCCACCACGGTGCATGGAAAGCTTTAATGAATAAAAGACCGAACATGGATGTTCTTGTTTCAATGGGATCTCTTCCTCCTTATGTAATCGGACTGGCCGGTCTTTTTATAGAAATACAGACCTTTATTGAAATGGCAACGACGATCATGACCCTGCATCTTGTCGGGAAATTTCTTGAAGCGAGAGCTAAAGGAAAGGCTTCTCAGGCTATCAGAAAGCTTATACACATGGGAGCTAAAACCGCAAATGTGTTAAGGGACGGAATTGAAATACAGACAGATGTAAAAGACCTTGTTACCGGTGATGTTATGGTCATCCGCCCCGGAGAAAAGATCCCAACTGACGGTCTTGTAACTGAAGGCTCCAGTTCTGTTGACGAATCCATGGTATCGGGTGAACCGCTTCCCGTCACAAAGAAACCCGACGATGAGGTGGTCGGAGCAACAATAAATAAACTCGGCATGATGAAGGTGAAAGTCACAAAAGTCGGTAAAGACACTTTCCTTTCAAATGTGATCAGGCTCGTTGAGGAATGCCAGGGTACCAAAGTTCCCATTCAGGAATTCGCAGACCGCATTACAGGCTATTTCGTGCCCGTGATACTTTTCCTTACAGTTTTTACATTCGCTTCTTTCAACATTTTCCCTGAATTTCACAGATCAATTATTCAATGGGGCGCGGAATTTTTGCCATGGATCAATCCCGACCTGCCTATGCTGACGCTCTCTTTCGTTACCGCCACTGCGGTACTCGTCATCGCCTGTCCGTGCGCGCTTGGTCTGGGCACTCCCACAGCTCTTATGGTCGGAAGCGGCATCGGCGCTGAGAAAGGAATCCTGATACGGAACGGCGAGGCTGTTCAGACAATGAAAGAGATCAGATGTATCGCGTTCGACAAGACCGGTACGATAACAATGGGCAAACCTGATGTAACAGGGATAAAAACAGCTTCTGACATCAGGGAAAATGACCTTCTGATGTATGCCGCTTCAGTAGAGAACGCTTCCGAACATCCCCTTGCACATGCGGTAGTGGAAAAAGCTCTCGGAGAAAATATCGCTCTTATTGAAGCAAAAGAATTCACATCCATATCCGGTCTCGGAGTTGAAGGAAAAGTTGACGGTTCGCATATCCTCATCGGAAACAGGAAACTGATGTCAGAAAGAAACATTTCTTTCACAGCTTTCGAAAAAGATCTTTCGGATTTTGAAAATGACGCAAAAACAGCAATGATAGTCTCAAAAGACGGCACAGTTATCGGTATTCTGGCCGTATCAGATCCTGTAAAAAAGAACTCGGCGCAGGCAGTTGCGGAACTCGAAAAAATGGGGATCAGAACTGCAATGATCACAGGTGACAACAAGCGCACGGCTGAAGCGATAGCAAAAAGCGTCGGGATCAGCCATGTAATTTCCGAAGTGCTGCCCGACGGAAAAGTTAACGAGATTAAAAATCTTCAGGATAAATTCGGAATGACGGCAATGGTCGGAGACGGCATAAACGATGCCCCTGCGCTCAAACAGGCAAATGTGGGTATAGCTATCGGAACAGGTACGGATATTGCCATTGAGGCTTCGGATATAACAATAGTCAGAGGAGAGCTTGACAGCCTCATAACAGCTGTAAAACTTTCCAGAGCAACTTTCAGGAAGATAACCGAAAACTATTTCTGGGCATGGCTCTACAATGCGGTAGCCGTCCCAGTCGCAATGCTCGGACTACTCCACCCCATGATAGGCGCAGGAGCCATGTCTCTCAGTTCACTCAATGTAGTCTATAACTCTCTCAGGCTGAAAAAAGTCAACATTGAACCTGATTTTCTGAGTGGTTCGGACAGATTATAACACAATACTTGCAAAAATTAATAATATTTTTTATATTTAGACAAAACAACCCCCTGTTATTTATATTTTTTATACAAAACAGGGGTATGTTTCGCAGGGAATAAAGATCTGAAAGGGGTGTATTATGATTCGTTTTAACGAGAAAAGTCTGAAAGACTGGCTGAATTCTTATGGAAGGAAACCATTAATAATCAGAGGTGCGCGACAAGTGGGTAAATCTACTTTGGTACGGATGTTTGCAAAAAATGCGGGTCTTGATATTGTAGAGGTAAATCTGGAAAAATATCTGTTCATGAATGATATATTCAGAACTTTCGACATTCCGCTCATTCTCCGGGAACTGGAGGGCATCGCCGGCAAATCATTCAATGAAAAATCGCTTTTGTTTCTCGACGAGATCCAGGCTGTCCCGAATGCTCTGGCCTGTCTGCGATATTTTTATGAAGAAAAGAAAGAATTACCCGTAATTTCTGCCGGGTCGCTTTTGGAATTCACTCTGTCAGAACACAGCTATTCTATGCCTGTAGGCCGGGTTGATTACCGCTATCTGGGACCTATGTCGTTCAATGAGTTTATTTATAATCTCTATCCTGAACTTAACAAATACATTTCAAGCCTCAATGAAATTAAAACAATGCCTGATACGGCACATAAAAAACTCAAAGAAAAATTCAGAGAGTATCTGTTCATCGGAGGGATGCCTGAAGCTGTTTTAGCTTATAAAGAAACTCACAGTCCGGAAAATGTAAAAAATATTCACCGTTCAATATGCGACACATACCTCGATGATTTTGCTAAATACGGAAAGAAATCAAAAGAGCTTATTCTGCTTCAAAAACTTTTTAGAGTGATCCCGCAGAATATAGGAGATAAAGTTAAATATTCAAATTTATCAAAAGAACACAAATCGGCGGAAGTTAAATCTGCTGTCGAAATGCTTATCAAAGCCAGAATATGTAATCCTGTTTACAGCTCGGACTGTTCGGGAATCCCACTTAAGGCGACTGAGAATCGCGAAGTGTATAAACTCATGTTTCTTGATGTCGGTCTTGCAAATCACATTACCGGACTCGATATAAATTCTTTATATTCGATTGATGCAGATTCGCTCATCAACAAAGGTCGTATCGCTGAGCAATTTGTGTCACAACATCTTATAAACTCAGAGGATATGACTAGACCGTCCGATCTGAATTACTGGCTGAGAGAGAATAAAAAGGGGAATGCTGAGGTTGATTTCATTACAGAGATCAAGGGGAAGATAATTCCGGTAGAGGTAAAATCAGGAAAAAGCGGAAGTTTAAAATCTCTTCAGCAGTTTATAGCACTCAAAAAGAAAATTCCATACGCAGTAAGGTTTGACCTTAACAAGTATTCAAAACAGACAGTCATGCATAAAATTATTACAGAAGGAATGGAAGAAGCCGAAGTCGAATTTCTACTTGAATCATACCCGGTTTATGCCGCCGGACTGCTTACAGAATAATGACTTGACAAATATGCTCATAATTGCCAAATTTGCATTAATTTAGACATTTCACTTGCCAAATTTACATAAATATGTTAACTTTATGCTAAAGGAGGTAATTATGCATTTCATACGGTATTATGAAAAAGATTTCGAAAAATATTTAAAAAAAGGTAAAGTAACGGTCATATATGGTCCCCGCAGAGTCGGTAAAACTACTCTTATAGAGAAATATCTTGAAAGTTATTCGGGAAAATATTATTTCGGAACCGGAGAGGATAGCGATCTAAAGCAGATATTCAGTTCTCAGAGCGTGAATACAATGAAGAATTTCTTTGGCGGATACGATCTGGTTGTAATTGATGAGGCTCAGATGATACCGGATGTCGGAATAGGATTAAAGCTCCTTGTTGATCAGATAAAAGATATCAATGTCATAGCAAGCGGTTCTTCTTCCTTTGATCTTTCGAATAAACTTGGCGAACCCCTCACCGGAAGAAAGGTAAGCCTGAAATTATATCCGGTTTCAGCAATCGAACTAAGCGAAAATATAGGCGGAATGGCGATATACCAGAGGCTTGAAGAAATGCTGATATACGGAACATATCCCGAGGTTCTAAATGCCGGTAATACGGATGAGAAAAAACAGCTGCTGACCGAATTGAGAGATTCCTATCTTTATAAGGATATCATGCAGCTGGAAAATATCAGAAATTCTTCCAAGATCATGGATTTACTTGTGCTTCTTTCATTCCAGATCGGCAAAGAAGTGTCTTTGAACGAGCTTAGCAACTCTCTTGATCTGGCAAAACAGACCGTCGAAAAATATCTCGACCTGCTTGAAAAGACCTTCGTAATTAAAAAAATCCGGGGATTTTCCCGAAATCTCCGTAAGGAAGTTTCTAAAACTGCAAGATATTATTTTCTGGACAACGGAGTTCTCAATTCTATCGGAAACACATATAATCCTTTGAACCTTAGAAAGGATACAGGTGCTTTATGGGAAAACTACCTGTTCTCGGAAAGGCTGAAAAAGCAACAGTACCACAATATTTACAGTAATAATTACTTTTGGCGCACTTATGATATGCAGGAAATCGATTTGGTTGAGGAAAGAGACGGAAAGTTGTACGGATACGAATTCAAGTTCAGTCCTAAAAATATTAAAGCTCCTAAAGCATGGGCAGAGAACTATCCCGAATCAGAATTCACACAGATAAATAAAGATAATTTTATGGATTTTGTTTTCTAGTAAGATTAAGAGGTTGCATTTCCATCACTTTCAGCGTATTATACAGTACAATCTAAACTAAACAGCAGGAGGTAATGATGATTGTTAGAAATATTGAAATTAATTCGGATTACGGCCGGTAGGGACATTTCAGCTTAATAGTAACGCCCCAACTCCACCAATAGGGTCCGCTCAGGATCTTTGACGACCGTCTTTAAATTTCCGAATTATAAAACCAAAAAAACATACCCGTTCGTTTGAGCGGCAAATTTAATTTTAACAGCAGGAGGTCAGTATGAACTGTTTGAAATTTTACAACACGGAAAAGAGGAGCTTTTAGGATCAGAAAAGTCTCCTCAAAACAAAAACATCGGAGACAAAAATAAAATGACAACATTGAACGATTACGGCTGGAATGAATTTTTCGAGAAAAGCTTTGAGCCATACAGAGCAATGAATTACATACCGGCCAGAGTAACGAAAGAAAGTATCAACCAGTACTCGCTTATGGCCGAAAACGGCGAAGCAAAAGCTGTGTTAAGTACAAAATTCTTCATGAGCGCGTTCGGAAAGGAACAGCTGCCTGTCGTAGGTGACTGGATTGCCGTGAGTAAACCTGAAGAATCAGAGGAATACTTCATTGAAGGTATCCTGCCGAGAAGGACACAACTGACCCGAAAGGGAAAAGACACCTTCGGGAGAAATTTCGAGAAAGCAGGCGACGGAGGGATCAGGATCATTTCAAGCAACATTGATACTGTTTTCTATGTAGCCGCAATGGATGACCGCGATTTCAATCTGAGCAAGATCGAAAGATACATCGTGATGCTGTATGAAAGCGGTGCTGAACCGGTAATAATACTGAATAAGAAAGATATCTGTCCGGACTGGCAGGATTATATAGCTAAGGTAGAGAACATTTCTACAGGATTACCTGTTCATGCGGTCAGCGCTGTTGATTTTGAAGGGCTTGATGAGATACTTGATTACCTAAAACCCGGAAAAACGGTAAGTTTCATCGGTTCATCCGGCGTTGGTAAATCTTCCATCATAAATGCGCTTCTCGGCGAAGATAAAATGTTCGTTTCGGGCATAAGGGAGGCGGATAAGAGAGGAAAGCACACGACCACCCACAGAGAAATGCTTCTTTTTCCCGAAGGGGGAGTCCTGATCGACAATCCGGGTATCCGCGACCTGAAGCCCGCAGCTTCGATCGAAGCTGTCGAGAGCACTTTCGAGGACATAGTTGACCTTGAAAGCAGGTGCAGATTCTCGAACTGCAGGCATGATACCGAGCCCGGCTGCGCCGTGACCGAAGCCATCCAAAGCGGCGGACTCTGCGAAAAACGCTACTCAAACTATCTAAAGCTGAAGCGCGAATCGAAATTTTTCGAGAAGAGGGCCATGATGAGGGATTTTCAGCTCGAAAAAGCCGCTTTGAAGGAAAGAACGACCGGAGTCAAGGTCAAACGCCACAGCAAAGGCATAAAAAGGCGCGACAAGTACGCTTACTGAACAAAGACCGGGTCAAAA
>SLFX01000013.1 GCA_007124045.1 Candidatus Delongbacteria bacterium
TGAAGAGAATTTTTGACGAGGTCGGAAGAGCGAATATTCATGGGATCGTTCACAATTCCGGGGGCGGTCAGGTAAAATGCAGAAGCTTCGGCAACGGCGTGCATTATGTGAAAGATTCGATAATAGAGGTTCCGCCGCTTTTCGAGATGATAAAAAACTCGAGCGGTACAGGTTACGCCGAAATGTTCCAGGTTTTCAATATGGGCTGCAGAATGGAGATCATTCTTCCGGAAAGATATGCTGAAGAAGTGCTCACAACAGCAGGTTTTTTCAATGTGGATGCCAAAGTCGTCGGTTATGTTGAAAGGAACCGCGAAAGCGATGAAGAAAACAGGGTCACGATCACTTTACCTGACGGCACAAAGGCGGAGTACTAGGATCTTATGCATATAAACGAAAGGAATATAATACTTGCATCCAAATCGCCGAGAAGAAAAGAACTTCTTGAGAACATAGGACTTAAATTTTCCGTAAAACCTGCCGAGATAGAAGAAATCCACAGAGGCGCGGAAAGTTTTGGCGGGATCGTAGTTGATCTTGCGCAGCAGAAAGGCGAGGCGGTTAGAGACCTGATGTTCCACAAGAGGCTTATTATCGCTTCGGATACAATTGTGGTGATCGGCGGCGAAATACTCAACAAGCCGGAAGACAGGGATCATGCCTTCGAAATGCTCAAAATGCTTGAAGGAAAAACGCACAGCGTATTCACTTCGCTTTATGTCTATGACGGATATCTCAAAGAAGCGGTAAAGGGTTTTACCGAAACAAAAGTCGAGTTCTATCCTCTTTCGGACAGGCAGATATCAGGTTATCTTGATACTCATGAACCTTTCGATAAGGCGGGCGCTTACGGCATACAGGGCTACGGATCGAAGTTCATCAAAAAGATCGAAGGTTGTTTTTTCTCTGTTATGGGTTTTCCTATACCACTTTTCTCGCAGGAAATGTATAAACTGGGGTATGAGTTATGAAAAAGATCATTTCTCTCATTACTATCTTTACAGCGATTATTTTGTCTTCTCAGGATACGGTCCTTCTTAAAGACGGAATTGTGACCCTGAGCTGCAGAGGTATCTCTTTTATAGGCTCGGGCATAACTATAGACGACGCAAAAATGTTCGCCGTCAACGATGCTAAAAGAACCGCACTCGAACAGGTGGGAACATACCTCGAATCCCACATGGAAATGAAGGACTATATGGTAACAAGGGACGATATCACAACATACACCGCCGGAATTTTAAAAGTGGAGATACTTTCGACAGAAAACAGGATCATCGAAGGCACTTTCGCAGTCGAGGTGACAATAAACGCAGAAATTGATACGGAGTTTCTGAAACAGAGACTTTCCCAGATTCAGGATGATTCCGAGCTAAGGAAAATGCTCGAGGAGCAGAAGAGATTAAATGACAGACTCACTAAAGAGATCGAATCTTTAAGAGATCAGAAGCCGGGATATGAAGAAAAAAGCAGAAGTCTGGCCCGGTCGCTTGAGGCTGCCGACTGGTTCGACCTGGGTTTTGAGGCTCAGGAAAGGGAGGATTATGAAAAAGCTCTTGAGAATTACACAAAGGCTCTCAGGCTTGATCCGAATATAGCCCAGATATACAATAACAGAGGTCTTATATATTACCACATGAGAGATTTTCCAATGGCCGAAGGCAATTTTGACAGGGCTATAGAACTTGATCCTAAGCTCTGTATGGCTTACAACAACAAGGCGATCATTTACTATGAAAGACGGCTTTACGATCAGGCGATTAGTTATTTTAACAAGGTAATTGAACTTGACCCTTCTCTTGAACAGGCTTATTATAACAGAGCCTTTTCGTATCACAGGATCGGAAAAACACAAAAATGTATAGATGATTTAAAGACATATCTCAAAATGGCGGGAAACAGGCACGGGGATGAACAGAGAATAATTAATTTTATTGCAGAACTTGAGAAAACCGCCGTGGAGGAAAAAGCTCCGCCCGAACCTGAAACCGTAACTGTTCCCAATCTTTACAATATGTCGCCTTCGGCCGCTAAAAAAAGAATCGAAGATTCAGGTCTTGTTTTGGGAATCATAAAACCGGTTACAGATATTCATAAAGGTTTTGACAGGGTCATCGGCCAGTCTCTCAGAAGCGGCACGCAGGCTAAGAAAGGGGCGGTTATAGACATAACCGTTAATGAAGAGGCAAGGCTGGGATGGTAAAGTTAAAGGAGTCAAAATGATACTTTCATACAAAGGAATAAAACCGGAATACGACGAAAGCGTTTTTATTGCGCCTTCCGCCGATGTTATCGGAAAGGTAAAGCTCGGCAGAAACTCGAATATCTGGTTCAACGCGACAGTGCGGGCGGATGTTGACGATGTGATCATCGGCGAAAACACCAATATTCAGGACAACTGCTGCCTGCACCAGACGGGCGGCTATCCGCTGAAGATAGGCAACAATGTTACTGTCGGCCACAGCGCGACACTGCACGGATGCACCATAGGAGATAATACTCTTATCGGAATGGGTGCGACCGTCCTTGACGATGCGAAGATCGGAAAGGGAAGCATAGTAGCCGCCGGTTCCGTGGTCCTGGAGCACAAAAAATTTCCGGATTTTTCGCTCATCGGGGGAGTTCCGGCAAAAGTTTTAAGGCAGCTTCCGGAAGACACATTAGAGAAACTGCATCATCATGCAATGAGCTATGTGGAATTCGCAAAAGAATATAAA
>SLFX01000061.1 GCA_007124045.1 Candidatus Delongbacteria bacterium
CTACGGGTGGGAGCCGATAACCGTCGTGTTCTTGTTCTTGTTCCCTCTCGGACTTCTGCTCTACTTCCGAAAACCGCTCGAACCCCTCAGGCTCGACGTATTGATCGTCCTCGCCCTCTCCTACCTCTCACACCCGCTCATCTTCGTCTCGCTCATGATGGTCATGGGATTGTACCTTCTCACCGTGCAGCTCAAAGAGAGCAGACGCGGAGAGAGATCGCTCGGATTGAGACCTTTGATACAGCTCGCTGTGCTCATGATCCTCGCGCTCGGGATGAGCGCGGTGCAGTTCCTACCGCAGTTGAGCTATGAGCAGGTGACGAGCGGCGCTCACATGGGTGTGAGCTACCTGCCGTTCTACCACGTGCCGCCGAACGTGATCAGCCCGCTCGATTTCTTCTTCAACATCGGAAACCTGCGAGGGCCCGGACCGATCATCATGATCGCCGGGTTGCTCGTCATCATATTCGCTCTGGTCGATTGGCCGATCAGACAAAAGACCGCTGGGCGGACCGGTATGAACCGCGTGCGCACCATCTTCAACCACGAGATGACCGTGGGCTTGATCGCGGTCCTCTTCACCATGGTGCTCCTCTACTACCTCGAACTCGTCGATATCTTCCCCATGAACATCCTGCGCTCGATCCAGTACCACCGGATCATACCTGAGTTCATCATCGTAGCAGCAGCACTCATCGCTGTGCTCTCGAATCTCATCCGCACGAGGCGTCAAGCGGTTTCGTACTATGCTCTCCTCGGAGTCTTCGTGCTCATGAGCTTCAGCAACGTGTACACCGTTCAGAGCCAGTGGGCGACGACACCCGACATCTCCGATCGACCGGAGTTCGTCTACGAACAATTCGACGGCAAGATTAGCATCCCGTACACGTCACAGAGCGTCGCTGTCCGCAACAGCTTCACGCTCCAAGAACAGGTATACGGATACTATGAGCAAGGGATCACCAACAGCTACGCTGACGAGATGATGTCAGTGAGCTCAGGATTCCACAACGTCGACGTATCGCAGATCTATTTCGAGGCAGCGAACATCAGACGGCTCTACGTGAACACCGAGGCAGGCGTACGCGACCGCGTCGTGCTCGAACGGTTCAATGGGAGCTTCCCCTGGGTGTATGAGGAGGGTGATCGCTACGGGTACTTCGAGATCCCCATCCCCGATCCGAGTTTCGCGCAAGCGGTAAGCGCTCGAGGAGCAGGCGAGGTGCTCGCGCTCGCTCCGGGCTGCAGAGTGATCTTCAGCGTCGAATACTGCGGGAGCATCGGAGAGGAATTCGTGACCAAGGACGAAGAGGAGATCGCCTATCTTACAGCGTACAACGAACTGCTCAGACAACCTCATCGGGCTACCGTAGAGAGCGAGCAGATCAACCCAGAATACTATCGCTTCGCGCTCACAGATGCAGATGAGGATACGGCGATCGTCGTGAAGATGACGAGTGATCCGAACTTCGTTGCGAGCGTCGGAGACGAACGGATCACGATGGAGACCTTCGGACCTGATTACATGCTCTTGCTTCCGAACCGATCGGGGACGTACGTCGTCGAACTCGAATACACAGGTCCGCGAACACAATACATCGGCGCGATCATATCTGTGATCACCACGCTTCTCGTTCTGATCAGCTTCGCGTTCTGGCCTGCTCTCAAACGCCGCTTAGACATCGATGAGAGACTCCGGTTGAAAAGAGGCGATCTGCGATGAGATTCTGGTGGCCCAAGATCGCATTCTTGTTCCTGATCATCACGGTCTATGTCGGTACAGCAGTGGCTCTGTGGTATTTGGTCGATGAAGGGGTCATCGAGCGATCGCGCATACCTGGCGAACTCGTCGATCCGCGGATCTACGTCGTCGATCAAACAGAGCTCGACGCGAGCTTGGAGGCTGCCCGATCATTCATGCACAAGGCCCTGATCCGGGATGATGGTCACGTATACCTCGTCGCTTCGCAGAACACGACCTCGCAGGAGCGCTCGACGAACAGCGAGGCGATCAGCTATGCGCTTCTCTGGAGCGCTCTACTCGAAGATAAGGCCACGTTCGACACAGCGCTCGACTACGTCGAGGAACACATGATCCATCCCACGTTCGGATACATGATGTGGCGTCTCGATGAGGATTCGCAGGCCATCGACGATGGAGAGCACATCGCCTCGGACGCTGATCTTCGAAGCATCAGAGCGCTCCTCATCGCGAGAGACCAGTGGCCCGATGAGCGGTACGATCGCATGATCGACGATCTTGCCACAGGACTCGAACGGGTAGCGATCACCCCTGAAGCGGCGATGGCTCCCTACGCGTACGTCTCAGATGGCGTTGCGTACACCGCAGAAGAGATCTGGCTCTCATACGCTGATTTCGAGGCGTATGAGCGGCTCGCACGAGAACGAGGGGAGCCGTGGGTGTCGGTTCACGAGAACATGAAACGCCACACGCTTACAGCGCAATTACCCTCAGGATTCTTCTATACCTCAGTCACGCGGGAAGGCGACTACTCGGACAAGCTCGATGACGGCGCGTATAGCGTGAACATGTTCTGGCTCATCACGCGATCCGCTCAATCGAACGATCCTGAGCTCGAAGACGCCGCCCAAGACGCTCTTGGCGTTCTCGAAACGCGATATCTGCAAGATACCGAGCTCTAC
>SLFX01000176.1 GCA_007124045.1 Candidatus Delongbacteria bacterium
ATTAAACTAATCATCGCAATAACTGATATTTTTGTCTATATTACACAGTAATTTAAACGGTGGACTCTTATGAAAAAAATTTTACCGGTAATAATTCTGATCATTTTTTCACTTTCATATCCCTTCGGAAAGAACAAGGTGCAGTATCATGTTTTCGACTGGAAATACATAGAAACGGACAATTTTATAATATACTTCTATCAGGGCGGGGAAATGCTCGCCGATTTTACTGCGGAAATTGCCGAAAAAGCTCTCATCTCTATACAGGACAGCTGGACTTACACTTTACAATCGAAGGTCAGGATCATTGTCTATAACTCACACAGCCATTTTGAAGAGACAAATGTTATGGGAGGTATCCCTGACGAGGCTGTTGGGGGATTTACCGAATTCTTTAAGAACAGAATAGTCGTACCCTATCAGGGCAACTGGGAAGAATTCAGGCATGTGATTCACCATGAACTTACCCATGCCGTCATGCTCAGAATGCTTTTCAGAAGCAATTACCAGTCCATCGTATCCGGACTGGCTCAGACAAGAATGCCCCTCTGGTTTATTGAAGGCCTCGCTGAATATGAGAGTCTGGGCTGGGAATCAGAATCCGATCAGTCAATCAGGGATGCGGTTTACCACGATTATATCGGGAATGTGAACTATCTCTTCGGATATATGGCATATAAGGGCGGCCAGTCCCTTTTAAAATTTGTCGCTGACACATACGGAAAACAGAAGATCGGAGAAATACTGAGAGGAATAAATGTGATCAGATCGGTTGAAGATGCTTTTCTTGACGCTCTCGGAACAGATTTTAACGATCTTTCCAAAGACTGGCACAGATGGCTCAAGACCAGATACTGGACGACCCTGATCCGTACAGACGAACCTGCACGGGTGGCAAAAAAACTTTCGAACCATCAGGCATGGGGAAACTCGATCAACAATTCTCCCGTGATCAGTCCTGACGGTAAAAAGCTGGTTTTTTTGAGCAACAGATCAGATTATTTTGATATTTACCTCATGAGAACATTCGACGGCAGGATAATCAGAAAAGTCGTATCCGGGCAGTCGTCAGGTGATTTTGAAAGCTTCAAATGGCTCAGACCGGGTTTCGCCTGGTCGCCCGACAGCAGATACATAGCTTTCTTCACAAAGAGTACTGATAAGGACGCAATGTTTATTTATGAGGCTGAAACAGGTAAAAGGATCAAAAGACATAAGTTTGACGACCTTGACGGTGTTTATTATCCTGACTGGTCAAGTGATGGCGAAATGATCTGTTTTACCGGAATAAAAGACGGTTTCAGCGATATCTATACCTATCACATACCTACCGGTGAGATATCAAAACTCACTAATGATATTTACTCAAATATCGAACCGAAATTCTCTCCTGACGGCAAAAGAATAGCTTTTACATCCGACAGACTTGATGACATCTCCACAGATGAGAGATCGCTCGATATAATTCTTAACCGGGATCTGAATGTTAAAGATATCTATGTGATGGAAATTGAAACAGGCAGTGTATCAAGAGAGACCGGCAGTAAAAAATTCAGGCAGTTCTCCCCTTTCTGGATAGACGACAACAGACTCGGATTCATATCTGATGAGACAGGTATATCCAATATATCTTTCAAAGACCTTTCCACAGGCAGTTTTACTACTCTTACAAATCTTATGACAGGCTGCTCCCAGGCGTCGTACAGCAACAACAAACTTGCATTCACTGCACTTTTTAAAGCAGGATTCGATATTTTTATGTTCGAAGATGTTGAAGAGCTTATAAACAATCCTAAAGATCCTCCGGATGTCAGATGGTACGAGGAGACAAATTTTTCGCTTGAGCCCGAAATAAGAGAGCCGGGAACTGACGAATTCGTAAGAACAGATTTGAGAAAATTCAGATTTACGCCGGATATTCTCGAAGAGTCCTCTCAGGAGATTTTGACAGACAAGCAGAGAAAATATCTCAGGCAGCCCAGACCCTACAAAGTTCAATTCACACCTGATATTATTACTGTCAACGCCGGTTATTTTTCCGGGTACGGTGTTACCGGGTCACTTTTCCTACAGTTCTCCGATTATCTTTCAAATCACTCTTTTATTGTTGTTAGTGATCTGAATCAGGATCTTTTGAACTCGAATCTGATATTTTTCTACAATTATCTTGAAAGAAGAACGAATTTCGGTATGGGTGTAAGTCACGATGTTGTATATTACTACTCCACTTTCGATATGGACGGCAGCACATATATTCTTGATGAATACCGTGACAGACTTCTCGGACTTCATATTTCGGCCAGATATCCGTTCAGCAGATATACCAGGGTAGATTCCGGACTTAACATCAGCAGTATAATAAGCGATGTATTCGACTGGAACAGTGAAGAATATTTCCATAAGGATACAAACAATCTTTTATCTCTCTCTGCCGGGTTTTCGTACGACAATGTGATATGGGGATTTATGGGTCCGGAAAACGGCACAAGAATGAGACTCAGCGCTTTTCACACATCTGAACTTACCAGACCTTTTTCTTCACAGGATGACGCCAACGGATTCATGACAGTTTCTCTTGATTACAGAAGATACTTCAGGCTGAAAGGGGATTATCAGCTTGCAATCAGATTTGCCGGGGCAGCAAGTGAAGGCAATACTCCGCAGCAGTTCTTCCTGGGCGGAATATCCAACTGGTTTAATTACAGGTATAACAGAGACCATGAAATTGACACAGTCATGGACAGGTATTATTCAAGAAGCGAATACCCTCTCAGAGGATTCAGGCTTTTGGAAAGATCAGGGAACAGATACGCACTTTTAAACGCTGAGTTCAGATATCCTTTCATACGGTACATGGTCCTCGGATTTCCTTTCCCCATGGCTTTGGGGAACATCAGCGGAGTCCTTTTCACCGATATGGGAAGCGCATGGACAAATTCGGATTTTAAAGGCAGCACAAGAACTGACGACGGCAGGATGCAGCTTAATGATCTGCTTTTTGCTTCGGGAATAGGATCAAGAATGAGCCTGGGTTATTTTATATTAAGATATGATGTCTCCTGGACATGGGATTTTTATTCCTCATCCTCAAAACCTCTGCACCTGTTCAGTCTCGGAGCGAATTTTTAAACATAATGGAGATATTATGATACACATAGCACCCTCAATTCTTTCTGCCGACATGAATAATCTTCAGGCCGAACTTGACAGCATAAAAGAATCCGGAGCCGATTTTATTCATCTGGATATAATGGACGGACATTTCGTACCCAACATAACCTTCGGCCCGTTTATAGTGGATTTCTGCCGAAAAGCTTCGGATCTGACACTTGATGTTCACCTTATGATCGAAAATCCCGAAAGATACATTGAGGATTTTATCAAAGCGGGTGCTGACATAATTTGCGTTCATAAAGAGGCTTGCACTCATCTTCACAGACAGCTTCAGTACATAAGATCTTTCGGTGCAAAGGCCGCCGTTGCGGTAAATCCGGCCACGGGAATTGATTTTCTCGACTATGTTATAGATGATCTGGACATGATACTTTTCATGTCGGTCAACCCCGGATTTTCAGGTCAGAAATTTATCCCGTCCGTTCTAAAAAAAATTGATCTCTTCAACGAAAGATACGGAGATCATCTCAAGAATGATTTTATAATTCAGGTTGACGGCGGTGTTAATGACAAGACCTGCGGTCTCCTTACCGACAAGGGCGTTAACTGCCTTGTATCAGGTAATTATTTTTTTAAACACCCCGACAGAAAAAAAGCTGTTCAAATATTAAGAGGCGGTGCGTGACTTGACTGTATCTCTTTACGATAGAATAGAAACTGAATTTTTACCCTTTGTTTCCAAACCTCTGAGGTATTCAGGTTCCGAAAAAAATATAACTGTCAAAAGCCATGCGGATAGAACGAGCATAGTTCTGATCTATCCCGACAAGTATGAGATCGGAATGTCATACAAGGGCTTTCATATTCTCTATCATATTCTGAACAGGTCGGACAATATAGTTTGCGAAAGAGCTTTCATGCCCGAAAAAGACGCCTGTAAACTTATGAGGGAAGAGAATATCCCTCTATTCAGTCTTGAAACCAGAACTTCTATTGCAGATTTTGATATAGTCGGCATAACCCTTCCCTATGAATTGTGCTTTACAAATATTCTTGAAATACTTTACCTGTCGGGAATTAAGCCATATTCAAAAGACAGAGAAAAGATCGGACCTCTGATTTTGGGCGGGGGAATAAATGCGATAAATCCCGAACCTGTCGCAGATTTTTTTGACCTTTTTCTGATAGGTGACGGAGAAGACAGACTTTTGGATTTAATTGCAGAATACAGGCAGCATTCTTCGTCTGTAAACTCCAAAGATGATATCCTGAAAAAGCTCTCCGGACTAGAAAGCATATATGTGCCGGCGCTTCCTCCTGCAGACAGAAAGATCAAAAAAGCCGTGGCCATGCTTAAACCGGAAAATTATACTGACTCTCCGGTCGTGCCGTTGATGGAAATAACTCAGGACAGAATATCGGTGGAGATCATGAGAGGATGCAACAGAGGATGCCGCTTCTGCCAGGCGGGATATTATTACAGACCGCTAAGGGAAAGACCTTTCGAAGATATAATACGTCAGGCTTCTGTTATGATATCCAGATCGGGATGGAGAGAAATATCACTCCTTTCACTTTCAACATCGGACTATTCTAATATAGAGCCTCTTCTTGAAACTCTTTACGAAAGATGCTCAAAAAAATCCGTGGGACTCTCCTTTCCTTCAATGCGACTGGAATCATTTTCACGCGAGATAGCGGTTATGGCCTCTCTGGGCAGAAAGACCACTTTCACCTTTGCTCCCGAAGCAGGTTCTGAGAGGATGAGAATGGTGATCAACAAACCTGTTGAAATGCAGGCGGTAATTGACGCGCTGACGCTTATACTCAAGCTCGGTTGGAAGAATATTAAGCTCTATTATATGATAGGACTTCCATTCGAGACCGATGAGGATATTTTTGAAATGGCCGAAATGATCAATGAGATAGGAAGGTTCAGCAGATCTTACGGCAGGGTGAATATAAATGTATCCGTATCGCCTTTTAATCCTAAACCTCATACCCCTTTTCAGTGGGCGGAGCAGGCTTCTCTGGATATTTTCAAGTCGAGAATAGGCATACTCCTGTCAAATATCCGGAGCAAAAACATACGCCTGACATGGAGAGACCCAAAAGTGTCCGTTCTCGAAGCGGTTTTTTCAAGAGGTGACAGGAGACTTTCAAAAGCTGTTTTTGATGCACACGCCTCCGGAGCGATCTTCGATGCCTGGTCTGAAAACTTCGATCACGATAACTGGATGAGAATATTCAAAAAAAACAAAATTGATATAAATGACTATCTTTCCGGCAAGGATGAAGACACTGAATTCCCTTGGGATTTCATTGATACCGGAGTCAGCAAAGAATACCTGCTTAAGGAATGGAACAGGGCAAAAAAAGAATCTCTGACGGAATACTGCCTGAAAAAATGCTCAAAGTGCGGAATTGAAAAAAAATACTCATGCCGGGATCTTATAGGCAAAAAAATGAAGACAGGCAGGATGAAAGAGATCGTCAAAATGCATTCCGGTCAGGCTGTTCACAACAAAAATCCCGAACCGAAAGCCGATGTGAGGTTCAGAGTCAAATTTAAAAGAAATATTTCCTCCAGATTTATCTCTCAAAGAAATTTAAGCGCGTATATCGAAAGAGAGCTCTTTATCAGAGACATTCCCGTAGCATATTCCAAAGGTTATCATCCCATGCCGGTAATAAGCTATTCCCACCCTCTCCCCTTCGGTTTTACTTCCGATTGCGAATTCGCGGATATAGGGTTCAAAGAAAGCTATTCGGGAAACATTGAACAGGATATGAAAAAAATATTTTCAAACATAACAGAATTCGTCGCCGTAAAAAAACTTACAGGCAAATATACACCTCTGATGAGTTTTATTGACTATAACGAGTTCTATATAGTAATCCCCGACGATGCAGCAGAATATTTTACGGAATGCATAATCAGATTCGGATCGAAGGATAAACTTCTCTATAAAAGAGATCAGAAAGGTGTGATCAAAGAGATAGACATGGTTCCCTTTATAGAAAAACTTGAATTCGACGGGGACAATATTACAGCAGGAATAAAGCTGATAGACGGAAAAAGTGTAAAAATGCAGGAAATTTTCGAGCATATTTTTTGTATCACCGGGAACGATTACTACAAATATCCGGTAAAAAAGATAAAAACGGGAAAAATGTCCGAAGCAGGACTTATTGACCCTTTCGGGAACTGAAAAATTTTAAATAAAAGGAGGTATCATGCTCAAGTGGATATTCAGATTATTTCTTTTTCTGGTAATAGTTGTAATTGACGGAGTTTTCGGCATTAAGATCTATCTGGAAAAATACTTCGACAGGGATATTATTGTAAAACAGGTCGAAGCTCACACTAATTCAAGGTTCGGTCTTGATGATGTAAAAATAGGACTGTTCTCATTTACTCCCTCCTTAGTCCTCGATCATGTAAAGATAGGACCCCGGGACAGATATGCCAACGAAAAAATTCATATTGACAGCAGAACTGAGATGAAGAGCGAGATCGTGTCAATAGATAAGATCGAACTCAGGATCGATCTGATACCCTTGCTTAATAAAAAATTCGAGCTGGACAGATTTCTTATCCACAGGCCTGTCGTCAGACTTGAACTTGGAGAAGACGGCTCGAACAATCTTTCTCCTCTTCTTTCAGCATCAATACCTGAATCTGAGATATTGGAGGGTATTGAGCATTCCGGTGAAGAATTTGATCCCCAAACAGAACCGGAAACCTTTTCTGTTGAGGAATTTTCCGTATCCGGGATCCCTGTGGGTACCGTCATGAACAGAATAGGAATAGAAGACGGACTCGTCGACATACTTTTCAGAGCCACAGGTCAAAGATTCAATGTTTCAGGACTGCGGATGCTTCTTACAGACATCGATATAAACCCGAATGATCTGCAAAATCATAACAGAGCAAAAATACAGTTCGATTCTCAGGTTTCAATATTCAACAAAGAGAATTCCGAACAAGCACGACTTTCTCTGAACTCACATGCGAATGTCCGACCTTTCGACCCTGCTACCGGTAAGATAGAACCCGAAGCAGTGTATGAGCTGACAATAAGCAGAGGCTCCTTTATTCAGGCTCTCGTTGCTCTGGAAAAGGCCAGATCCACTCTCGATATGCTCACAAAGATCGGTCTGGAACTTGATATACTGAGCAAAAAAGCCGTGCTTTCAAAAGATGCATCTACGGCTATAAAATATAACCGGGGAAGAGTTTCATTCGAAAAAGATCTAAAAGCTGAAACAAATGATTACGATCTGGAAATATCAAAAGACAGCTGGTTCAATGTTCTTGACAATACACACAGTTTTAAGGGCAGTTTTACCGCTTCCCGTGCAGAAACGGACAAACTCCTTGCAGAAGCGGATAAATATATAGAAAAGGCCCTAAGGGAGGTCAGGAATGTAAATATTGACCGTGTCAGATTGAGAGAAGAACTTCTTTCAGAACTTGTGAAGGAAGGAAGGCTTTTTATAGCTTTTTCTTCGTCGGGAAATATTACAGATCCGAATGTGAAAGTTTCTGCAAAAATGCCTGATCTTACCCGCATAATCGCATCTCACGCAAGAGCAGCTGCAGAAGCAAGAGCCAGAGAAGAGATAGATAAAGTTGTTGAAAAGGCTGAAGAAAAGATCAGTGAACTGAAAGAGCAGGCCGGAGAAAAGATAGAGGAAATAAAATCTGAAGTTGAAGATAAAGTCAGAGATCAGGTGGATGATCTGCTTGACGAGCATAAAGACAGAATAAGGATACCTGGAAACATCGGGTTCTGAGTTTACGATCATATGTTGATCAGATATCTATATCGCCTTCAAATACGATCTCTGCGGGGCCTGAAAGCCGGAGTTTGCCGTCACGCATAAATACTTTCAGTTTTATGTCCTTTACCGTAGTGAATGTTCTTTCAGAAAAATCACCGGTGAGCATCATGTCAAGGTATCCGGCAGCTGTTATCCCCGTACCGCAGGCCATGGTCTCTGCTTCGACTCCCCTTTCGTAAGTTCTGATATTGAATGTTCCGTCTGAATTTTTCTGTACAAAATTCACATTCGTTCCGTTCGGGAATTTTTTCTGGTATCTGACTAAACTTCCAATCGTATCTACATCCAGGCTATCAATATCATCAAAGAACGCGACTGCGTGATCAACTCCGGTATCAAGGTGATAGTAACTGCCCGGAACGCCTTTGAAAACAAGGCCTTCCCTGTAACCGTCCGGTTCTTTCATCTGCAGTTCAACATAACCGTCAACGCCGAGAGACGCGGTGTGAAATCCGTCCCCCGCTTTAAACCTGCATTCCCTGCCTTTAAAGAACCCGAGTTTGTGAGCCAGAAGCACCGCGCATCTGGCGCCGTTCGCGCAGAAAGACGCTTCGCTTCCATCTGAATTGAAGTAGCGAATATTAAAATCGTAGCTCGCAAATCCCCTCGTTATAATAATCAGTCCGTCAGCGCCGATCCCGAAATGCCTGTCACAAAGAAAAACGACCTTATCCTCCACCGGATCAAAAACATCCGTGAAAAAGATAAAGTCGTTTCCCGCACCCTGAAGTTTATAAAATTTCATTTCTTCAGATATGTTTCGGCGAAATCTTTACCGGCTTTCAAAGCTTCGATGTTCTTATTTACAACATCTTCCCCTTTTTTGCCGAAAATGAACTTAATGCCTTTTTCCAGTTCGGAATAATCCATTCCGAGAAAGCCCGAAGCCGCACCTATCATCACCATATTCATTGACATAGGTGACCCGATCTTCTTCGCTATATCGTCGGCGTCTATCAGAATATGATTTTTCACTTTTTTTATTTCAGCCTCTACATCGGCAATATCCGGATATTTAACTATATTGTCGTAAGGGGTTTTGTTGGTTATCACCCATCCATCTTCAGAAAGGTAGGGGAGGTATCTTATCGACTCCATAGGCTCGATCGAAAGTATGATATCCGCTCCGCCGAAAGGTATAAGGTCAGAAAATATCTCTTTGTCCGATATTCTTAAATGTGACTGAACATCTCCGCCTCTCTGGCTCATTCCGTGAACCTCCGCCTGCTTCATATGGAGACCTTTTGAGATAGCCGCGTAGCCGATGACAGTCGCTATTGATAAAATCCCCTGTCCGCCTACTCCGCTTAAAATTATATCTTTTTTCATATTGGCCGGTCCTTATTTTTTAGCTTTCATCTTTCTTTTGAGAGTCTGAATGCACTCTCTGGTAGGTATTATGACAGAAACGCCGTTATAGTCTATCTCATTCCTGATGGCTTTCACCATTTCTTCGTGGTTCTTGCTGATCGGATTAAGCTTTATGATATGATCTTTTTCTACACCAAGTCCCTCGCAGATAGAAACGAGCCTGTTTAGCGCGTGCGAATCCTGACCGCCAGTCATGCCTGTCGTTGAGTTGTCGAGTATCATTACGACTATGTTGGTCTTTTCGATGACGGCATCCAGAAGTCCGGTCATTCCCGAGTGAGTGAAGGTTGAATCACCTATTGTGGCTATTGCCGGGAACAGTCCTGCGTCAGCCGCGCCTTTCGCCATTGTGATGGATGCCCCCATGTCAACGCAGGTGTTTATTGCATTGAAAGGCGGAAGAGCCGCCAGAGTGTAGCATCCGATATCTGACATAACATGTCCGTCACCGTAATCTTTCAGTGCTTCAAGAAGTGCATTATAGGCGTCAATATGCCCGCAACCGTTACAGAATTTAGGAGGTCTTGGCTGAACGACAGACGGTATTGCAAGATTTTCGGATCCCTTTCCTGTAAGAGCTTTGAGAACGAGGTTGGGGTTTAATTCGCCGTCCCTCGGCAGTGTTCCGTCCAGTCTTCCCTTTATGTTCAGACAATTGCCGAGATAGCCTTTCAGCATTTCCTCGACCATCGGTGCGCCCTCTTCAAGAACTATTACCTCTTCGCATTCGGAGGTTATCTTTTCGATATGCTTTCTCGGAAGAGGGTATTGGCTGACCTTGAGTACGGGATGCGGACATCCGTTTTCACCGAAATTCTCCATGAGGTAATTATAGGCTATTCCGCATGCTATGATGCCTTTTGATCTGTCACTTGCATCAATATATTTATTGAACGGTGAGTTTTCGCTTTCTTTTTCGAA
>SLFX01000003.1 GCA_007124045.1 Candidatus Delongbacteria bacterium
AGGGCAGCTCAAAAGCGTGCATCGGCCAATAAAGACCTGCAGGTCAGGAACAGATTCAAAGAGCTGATAAAAGAAATTTCGGAATAAGGTGCAGACATGTTCCTGCCGACTGACAGAAGCGAGATGAAAGCTATCGGCTACGAACAGCTCGACATCGTACTCGTAACGGGCGACGCTTACATTGACCACCCCTCTTTCGGCGCGGCCGTAATAGGAAAATTTCTTGTAAAACACGGATTCAGGGTGGGCGTAACGGCACAGCCCGACATCAGTTCCGGAACCGATTTTAGTAAACTCCCGGCTCCGCTTCTTTTTTTCGGAGTAAGTTCGGGAAATGTAGATTCGATGGTCAACAATTATACCGCATCGAAGAAAAAAAGAAAAAGCGACGAATACTCAGAAGAGGGAAAAGGTTTCAGGCGGCCTGACAGGGCGGTAATTGCCTACACGAACAAGTTAAAAGAGCTGTATAAGGGCACACCTGTGATCATAGGCGGTATAGAGGCGTCGTTGCGGCGGCTCGCCCATTACGATTACTGGTCAGACCGGGTAAGAAGAAGCATTCTCGCCGATTCAAAGGCCGACCTGCTGGTTTTCGGAATGGGGGAGAGGACGCTTCTGGAAATAGCTCAGAGAATGAAGAACGGTGCTTCTCTGGACAGAATAAGAAACCTTCGGGGAACTGCATGCTTTCTGAAGCGTTCGGAAAATGTTCCCGGAACTTACACCTACCTTGATCTTGAATCTTTTGACGATGTTTCATCGGACAAAGAAAAATTTTTCTCCTGCGAAAAAAAGATACATTCCGTGACCAACCCCTACCTGAACACGGGCTTGGTTCAGGAGACGAACGGAAGAAGGCTGCTGGTCAATCCTCCTGTCCTTCCCGATGAAAACATTGATGAATTCTTCGATCTTGATTTCGAAAAAAACCCTCACCCGTCATATACAGGTCACATTCCCGCCTTCGAAATGATAAGAAACTCGGTCACGGTCCACAGGGGGTGTTTCGGCGGCTGCTCTTTCTGCTCGATCTCGCAGCATCAGGGTAAATTCATCCAGTCGCGGTCAGAAAAGTCCGTGACAGCGGAAGCTTTGAAGTTAAAGTCAAAAACTCTGACCGATCTCGGCGGCCCGTCAGCGAATATGTACCGGATGGCCGGAAATGACCGCGGACTCTGCAGAAAGTGCTCAAGGTATTCGTGCCTGTTCCCGGAAATATGCTCTAATCTGGACACAAGCCACAAAAGTATTCTTGAACTATACCGCGCGGTAAAAACACACAAGAGGTTTTTCATAAACAGCGGGATCAGGCATGAACTTGCACTCAGGGACGAAAACTATATAAAAGCTCTCGCCGAAGAATTTACATCAGGTCTTTTAAAAATAGCTCCTGAACACACCGAGCCGGATGTCTTGAGACTGATGGCTAAGCCGGGAATCTCCGGATACGAAAAATTTGTTTCGCTTTTCAGAAAACATTCGAAAAAAGAGCAGTATGTTCTGCCTTATCTCATATCCGCGTTTCCGGGAACTGATCTGAATACTGCGCTGAGGATGACGGATTATCTCAAAAAGCACAATATCAGGGTCGAGCAGGTGCAGGATTTTATACCTCTTCCAATGACGATGGCGGCATGTATGTACTATACGGAAAGGGATTTTTTTACCGGCGAAAAGATATATGTGGCTAAAACCTATGCGGAAAGGCTTCAGCACAGAAAACTCATGCAGTGGTGGAAGAAATGAGAGCATTGTCTGTCGTTATTTTCGTGCTTATGATCATGTCATGCAGGCATAAAGAAAGTATTCTGTTTTATTATGTATCCGGGACCGGAAGCATCAACTCCATAAGAGAGTTTGAGGGAAAGATCTATGCCCTGAACTCATCCCGCTCACAAATACTGCTCCTTGAAAATGACGGCATCAGCGTATTCAAAGACATTAATATAGGAGGAAGGGATTTTCTTCAGGATTTTTTCATTCGGGACGGCATGATCTTTTATTCCAATACCTACGATGAGATATTCACAGCTGCTGAAAATGCGATAGAAGATACGGTCAGGATAGAAAATCCCGGAAGGATCGCGGTTGCCGGAGAATATCTTTTTGTGACTTCGAGAATAAGAGAAGGCAAGTATTTTCATTTAAGAAGTTTCTGTCTGAAAGGTCAAGGTATAAACGCTGAAGTTCGTCTGAACTCAGGATCCGGCAAAGACCCTGCATTTTCGAAAGTCTGGATGAAGATATCTAACGGTGATTTATGGCTTTATAACCCTTTTAGAAATAAGATCGGGCAATACGACAGAAGTCTGAATATCCGGTCGTTTTTTGAACTTGATCACCAGTATTCCTACGGGGCTTTTACTGTCGGCGAAATGGAGGTTGTAATACTTGCAGAAAAAGATGATGAAATATATTTATGCAAAATAGACCGTGTAAGCAAAGCTGTATCATTCGAAAAGCTCCCGGTTCCGAAGGGAAATTATGACATCAACGCTTCAGGCGTTACAGACAGATCCGCATACCTGTATGACTACATAAAAGGCAAAATTTTAGTTGTTCCGACGGGTGATTTTTTATCATTTTAGAGTTTGACAAAGCATCTTTAAATAAGTAAGATACA